>JAQVSI010000015.1 GCA_028700625.1 Candidatus Shapirobacteria bacterium | reverse complement strand
AGTTTTGCTGAAGAAAATAGAAGAGCAAAAATAATTTATTTTTTCTTTTTCTTAAAAAATAAGACTAGGGGGATGGCGACACCAGTTGAAGAATAAGTTCCACAAATTACTCCAATTAGAAGTGCAGTGGCAAACCATTTAGTAGTGGAACCTCCAAGGAGAACCAAAGAAAGTAACATGAAGATAATGGTCATGGAATTGTTGATTGAGCGATTTAGAGTTTCGGTGACAGCTTGATTGGCAAGATTAACCCAATCAATGTTGTAATTTTGACGTTTAAGTTCACGTATACGATCGAAAGTGACAACTGTATCATGAACAGATGAGGATAGAGTTGTTAGAAGAGCAGTTATAAATAAAGAATCTAATTCAGCTCCCAAAAAATGACCTAAAACAGAAAAAGCACCAATAAGAATAAAGGTATCATGAAGCATGGCTAATATAGCAGAAATTCCAAATGAGAAATCTTTAAAACGACGGCCAATGAAAATAAAGAGAAACAAAGTCGAGAGAATAACAGCTGTGATGGTTTTTTGTAATAATTCTTTTCCTAAAATAGCACCTAAAGTTTCGAACTTTAGTTCACTGTAATCTTTATCTATTTTTTTTATTTCTTGATCTAAGACTATTTTTTGATCAGAATTAATATCTTTAAATTCTAAATGGTACTTAGATTCGTCGTTGGTTATGATTAGATTGCTGATGTTATTTTTATTAAAAATTTCTTCAATTTTTGAATTTTCTGGAAGAGAAGGGAGCTTCATTTCCCAAACAGCACCACCAACAAAATCGATTGAAGGTTTAAAACCCCAAAAGATAATTGAAAGTAATGAGAAAATTAATAAAAATGAAGAAATAACTAAAAATAGTGGTCTAAATTTCATAATGTTCATTTTTCTATTTTCTCCCTAGCTAAAACACGTAATAAATTTCGAGTAACAAAAACACCAGTGAAAATACCGATAAAAATACCGAGAATTAAAGTAACAGCAAATCCCCTAACCATTCCGGAAGTATTTAAAAAGCCCCAATTAAAAGGATTAAATAAAATTAAACCGGTGATAATAGTACAAGTATTAGCATCTTTAATTGAATCCCAAGCTCGGCCAAAACCTAATTCCATAGCATTATTCCAGTCCTTACCTTTACGGATTTCTTCTCTCATTCTTTCAAAAATTAAAATATTACTGTCGACAGCCATACCGATAGAAAGAATAAAACCGACAATACCTGGAAAAGTTAAAGTTATGGGAATTAATCGATATAAAGCTAAGGTGATTAGACCGTAAATAATTAAACCAATGTCGGCAATTAAACCAAGTCTGCCGTAATTTCCAATCATAAAAAGAGAGACTAAAATTAGACCAACAACACCAGCAAAAAGACCTTTGTTAATGGAATCTTTACCAAGAGTGGCACCAATTTGTGATTGTTGAATTAAATTGATAGACAAAGGTAAAGCACCCGCATTTAATTGAACTGCTAATTCTTTAGCTGTTTGACTATTAAAACCACCACTAATAACAGCATTACCATCAGAAATTACAACTTTTATACTTGGGGCCATCAAAATTTCTTCATCAAGAAAAATAGCCAATCTCTTGTCTAAAAATTCTTTAGTAGCATTAGCAAAAATTTTAGTACCTTCAGGGTTAAATTCCAATAAAACTTCTGGCTCGGAAGTATTAGCACTAATACTAACACTTGCCTTAGTTAAGTGAGAACCATTAAGACCAGTATCTTTTGAAAAAAGATCATTAAGGGTAGCTGAGGCAGTGGATTCAGGTAGTAATTCAACTTCACCTTTAAACTTTAACTGGGCAGTAGTACCAATTAATTTAATAGCACTAGAAACATCTTCTACTCCAGGTAATTCAACTTTAAGTCGATATTGATTTTCTTGTTTAACAATTTGAACATTAGTTTCACTAACACCAAACAAATTAATCCTCCTTTCAATATTGCTTTTTAAAGATTCTAAAGCAGAAGGAAGGTCTTCTTTTTTAATATTAGAAGTATCGATATTAAAAATTAAAGAAGCCCCACCAGCTAAATCGAGACCAAATTTAAGATCAAGATCTTTTTTAAATTCTTTTTGGCCAATTTTAAAACTGAAATCAGGTCGATAAAAATTTTTGTCAATTTTTAATTTGCCGATATTAACGTTGACTGGAATTTTTTTAGGAAAATTGATGATTAAACAAACAAAAGTAAGTGCTAAGATTGTCCAAAAAATCCTAATAGTTTTCTTCTTGTTAACCATAATTATTTAGAGCCAATGAGAGAAAGCTGACGAGGATGACCAGAAAAAACATAGCTAATTAAGGCTTTATTTCGGTTAATTTTAACTAAAACCATATCCCCTTCTTTGATATTAAATTCTTTAATTGATTTTGAGGGAATAGTTAGAGCTAAACTATTTCCAGTTTTAATAACTTTTCTGACTTGAGTCATTTTTTTAAATACTAACAATTTCTGATGAACTACCAATTATAACGATTGGACAGCTTAAAAAAAAGTCGACAATAAATTGATCTCTTTTTTGTTTACGCATCTGAAATTCACTTTTATCCATAACCATGTAATTAATTTCATGACCACGAATTTCCTCTTCTTGTTTGACCAAGAGACCAACTTCTTTTAAAGAAAAAAGGTCTCCAACAATAATTAAATCAACCCCATCTTCGGCTCTTTTTTCACCAACGGCAAATTTGTAATTATATAAAACTAGTTTAATCGGGCTTAAAGTTTCGTTTTTATGTTGAAGTTTTAGGCCAAGACCGGAATTTTTGTTGGCAATAATCAAAAGATCATAAAAAATAGGAGATTGTTTATTGGCCCAATAATAAAGACGATTACCACGCCATTCTGATTCTATAATTCCTGCTTTTTTAAGATTATCCAACTCACGACGGACTGAATTAATTTCTTCTTCAACAAGACGGACTAGTTGACGAACATAATAAATCTCTTTTGGATTAGCAAAGAGAACCGTGATTAATTTTAATCTGGTTTGAGAGACTAGTAACTGCTTAAGACTAGTTTGAATTTTCATAAGAAACTACATTATTTAATGGTAATATTTCAACCCAAATGTTACCTGGAACAAAATTAATTTCCTTACCGGTTGCATCTTTGAATATGGTTCGAGAAAGACGATTGACTTTTGACCAAGTAATTTCAGTTTTGGTTCCGTTTTGAAATAAAATTCCTTTACCTGTACCGATCATCTCATAAAGGTTATGCAGATGTTCGTCAACAGATCTGGTTTCTTTAACATATTGAATAACAATATTTTTTGAAGTTATGGTTTTTTGGGTATTGAAATCAACTTGCTCTTTTCCACCGTTACTTCTTAAATAAAGATTTAAATCTTTATCATATTTCCAAGAAACAGAATAATTTTTATATCCTGACCAAAAATCGAAAGAAATGATTCCATTGGAAGAAGCAGCTTGATCTTTTTGGTTAAAATTCCAAGCTCTGTAAGTTTTATCCCAAGCAGTATTTTTGGCTTCTGTGATATTAGTTAAACCTCGGTTAGCAGCAATATTATAAAGTTCTGTTGAAGAACAGTACATGGTATGTTCTGTGGCCCTTTCTTGATCGGTTCGATCTGGTTCACGACGACAAGCTTTGTAAGATAAAGAGAACTGACTTAAGTCGCTCCAGGTGCCTTTATTATTCCAACCATAATCAGCAATTTGCTCAATTGCTTGGGCTTTTTTGTGAGTAGTACAAGGACTCTTGGGGTCGGCAGCACTACAATTGGCACCACCAACATGGTTATAGAGAGGATAATCAGCATATTCTGAAGCAATATCTAGAAAATAGGTTCGAGCAGAACGAACAGGACCAATATCGTATTTATTTTCTAATTCAACCTGAGGAGCCACAATACCACAATAAAAAACTGCCAGAAAACGAGTGATTGCACCTTCAGCAACAGCCTCGTAGACAATATCAGCCGATTGAAGACCTGATTGAGGACGAGAATCCTCGTGATTTTCAATCATAACAGTTAATGGTCTCCTTTTTGACCAAATATCTTTTTCTTCTTTGGTGTAAAGTTGTCCATTTATAGGACAAATTTCAGTTTTTTTACCAGGAAAAGCAGAAATGGCGTTACCTTCCTGATTGTTTTCGTTTTGACTATTTTTAGTGCCAGCAGGAGAAAGAGAATTAGTGGAATCTGATGGAATAATATAATCAAATAAATAATAAGAAATCCCGGTGGTAAGTAAAAAAATTCCAAGGTAAAAAATGTTCTTTAGTATACTTTTGTTCATTTAAAAAAAATTAATTTTTAATAGTTTTAACTATAGCGGATTTTTCTTCCTTTGACAAAGTGATATTTTCACCAAGTCCATTTTTGATAGGCTTGGCATAGATTCTCGTGATATCACGATTATGAAGAGAAGTTATAATGGCGCCAGAGTTATTTTTGTCTAGAATGGAAAGAATAAAGCTTTGATCACCTCCAACATCATCGAAGGGATTAAATCTAGTAATGCCTATTTTTAGGTTGTTATCTAATTCGTTTAAAACTGCAGCTTTATTTTTAGAATTATTTTTAATATAAACTATGTAAGTTAGGTAGCCTAGCCACAATAAGTTGATTGTTAATATTAAATATATTAAGAAGGACATCGATTACTAATTGTAGCAAAACATTGTGCTATACTGGCGATATAAACATAAAATGAACGAAAATAAATATATTAAAAAAGATTTATTGAGAAGTTTAATATTGAGCCTTATTGCTATTGCCACAATTATAGTTATTTATTATCTTAAAATTACTTATTAGAAATTATTATTTTTATAAGGGAGGTGAACATTAATGCCAACAATTAAATTTTATAACGTAAAATCACGCAAGTCTGTCGAAATCGACGTAAGCAAAGTTGAAAAAGTTATGTTGAAAAACGGTAGACCAGCTGCTCAAACTATTGATCCAGAAACTGGAACAAAAATGTTCAAAATCTTATCCGCAGCTGATGCAGCTTTATTATAATTAATAAAGTAATAGATTGAATTTAATATCCCCCGAATTTCGGGGGGTATTTGTTTTTATAGACATTTGAAGCTATAATATGAAATCCTAAAGAGATTGAGAGGCTTATCCTGATTTTTGGTGTAAATCAAAAACCGAGGAAGGAAAGTCCGGACCACAAAAAGCACAGAACTCAAAAAAATAGAGCTCCGAGTGATCGGAGGGCAAGGCTACAGAGACGAGCCCGTTGCAAAATGGGAGTGAAACGAGCATCCTTCTGGTGGAAATCTCAAGATGAAACGTTAATATCTAGCTTTTGAGAGTTTCAGGTAGAGAGAATAGATTGATAGCCTCTAAACAGAATCCGGCTTATCAATGTCTTTGGGATCTTTTATTTAGAATCACCATAAAGACCCTTTATTATGGCTTGGGCTGTTAAGAAAATAGGGATAGCGAGCAAGGCCCCGACTATTCCTGCTAATTTACCACCAGCGGCAATTAAAATGATGGTAATCAAAGGATTTAAACCAACACTTTTACTCATTATTTTAGGAACTATAAAGTTATTTTCTAATTGTTGAACAAGAACCCCAAAAATGACAGTAAAAAGAGCTGTTAAAGGAGAAATGGTTAAGGCTACTAAACTAGCTATAACAGTAGTAATAATTGGGCCTATATTGGGAACGGCCTCTAAAAGACCAGCAAGAATGGCTAACGGAACGGCATATTTTAACCCAAGTACTAGATATCCAACATAAGAAAGAAGACCAATAATGAGCATCAATAAAAGTTGAGCATTAACCCAATGTCCGAGACTTTCTTCGATATTATTCATTACTCTTAAAAATTTAATTTTACCTTTATCTCCAAAAAAACTATCACCATATTTAGAAAAATTATTTTTTTCTAAAAGAAAGTAAAAAGTTATAACAAGAATAATTAACCCAGAAAAAACATTGGAAACAACCGAAAAAGCGATTTTAGCTATGTTAGTTGGAATTGTTTCTAATATTTTGAATTGAGAAGATATATCTATATTATTTTCACTAAAAATCTTAACGTTTTTAATAAGATTTGGCAGAGTATTTACAAGTCCAGATGTTTGTTCTACTAAAATTGGAATAATACCAGCAATAGCAAAAGAAATAATAACCAATAACAAAAGATAGACAATTAGGATAGCCAAAATTCTTGGAATTTTTATTTTTTCGAGACGAAGAACTAAAGGATTGATTGCTTGCATTAAAACAAAACCAACAAAAATAATTAGAATAATACTTCTTATTTGCCAAAAGAAAGCCAAAGCCAGTAAAAAAGTAACAGTAAAAATAACGGTTTTGTGAGAAATTTCTATTTTTCTAGTTATCATAATTTATTGTACCATTTAGAAACTAATTTAAAAATTTTATCCTTAAACATAGGAGAAGTGATATCAAAAAATAAAGCGTTAGTGGAATATCTTGACTTAAAATAGGTACTTTGACGACGAGCATCACTATGTTCGGCATATTGCCATTTTTGAATGCAATCTTCTAAATGTTTGGGCGAGTCATGCCTCGTCCCTACAAAATATGGTTTGAGACATTGATAAGCTCCAATTTGGAGACCAGTATCTGACCAAGAATATTTCTTTAATAAATTTTTTATTTCATCTAAAAAGCCTATTTTTAGGCGTTTTTGAACACGAGCATCAATACGATTATAAAGAAAATCGAGAGGAGCGGTAAGAGAGATGTGGAGGATGTCAAAACCCACCCCTAACCCCTCCCTTGACAAGGAGGGGTATTTTTTAGAAAGTTTTATTTCGATTTTGCGAGTAAGACGGTAGTGGTTATTAACATCTGAATGGTTTAATTTAGAAAAACCATTTTTATCTAAAAATTTATAAATTTTTTGTAAGGTTTTGACAGATAATTTAGTGGAAATGAATCGCCAAAGCTTATTGGGTTTAATGGAAAAAGTGTCGTAGTTTGAATTAATTAGAGAATCTAGATAAAAACCACTGCAACCAACTAAAATTGGTAATTTATTTTGGGAATGAAGTTTTTTAATAATTTCTAGACCAGCTTTTTGAAATTGAGCGACAGAAAATTTTTGATCGGGATTAATTAGATCGACCAAATGAATTGGAGTTTCGTCGGGTTGGTCTTTTCCAGTGCCAATATCTAAACCTTTATAAATTTGACAAGAATCGGTGGAAACTAATTCACCATTATATTTTTTGGCCAATTCCACCGCCAAATCGGTTTTACCAGTGGCAGTCGGACCTGAAATAATTAAAATTTTATTAAGCATTGATTCTAAATTCAACGACATCGTCGGGACGCATGATGTAATCGCGGCCTTCATGACGAAGTTTACCGGCTTCTTTGGCTCCTAATAATCCCTTATATTGGACAAAATCTTCATAAGAGACCACTTCGGCCATAATGAAACCTTTTTCAAAATCGGTGTGAATAGCAGCGGCAGCTTTTGGAGCAGTATCGCCTTTATAGATTGTCCAGGCTCTCGCCTCTTTAACTCCGGCAGTGTAATAAGATTGAAGCCCTAGAGTGTCGTAGGCTTTTTGAATAACTCTTTCGAGTCCTGATTTTTCCACACCTAATTCTTTTAAATAATCTTTTTTTTCTTCTGAACTTAATTCTGATAAATCAAATTCAACCTTAGCACAAATTGGAATAATTCCATTTTCGTTTGAAATTGGAAATTTGAAATTGGAAATTTCTTTATAAGTGTCTTCGTCAACATTGGCGACAATAAAATATGGTTTGGCAGTAAGTAAGAAAAATTCTCTCATCATTTCTTTTTCTTCATCATCTAATTTTAAATTGACAGCTAAATTACCTTTTTCTAATTCTGATTTTAACTTTTCAGCGAAAATAAACTTTTTGGTTTTACTTTCTTTAGGATTATTTTTATTAACACTAACAAACTTATCAATAGTTTCTAAATCTTTGATAATTAACTCGGCACAAATGACCTCAAAATCGCCTTGTGGATCTACAGATCCTTCTTTTATGATATTGTCATCGGAAAAGGCACGAACAACGTGGCAGATGGCATCACAATCACGGATATTGGTTAAAAATTTATTGCCAAGACCTTCACCTTGGGAGGCACCTTTAACTAGACCAGCAATGTCGACGAATTCAACGGCAGCAGGAACTATCTTGTCGGTTTTAACAATTTCGGCTAAAACAGGTAATTTGCCATCTGGAACTTCAACAACCCCAACATTTGGATCGATAGTACAAAAAGGATAATTACTAGCATCGGCGACTTGTTTACCAAGTAATGCGTTGAAAAGAGTAGATTTACCAACGTTTGGTAAACCAACAATTCCGATTGATAGTTTCATGAGTGTATTTTACCAAAAATCCCCCCAAAAAACGGGGGGATTTTAAAAATTCAAAAAATGAATTATTTAACCATTTTCTTGATCTTGGTGCCGGGAATGTATCGTGGCATTCTGCGAGCAGCAATTTTCTTTGATTCTTTAGAACCAATAGCTTTAATGGTTTTAGCTTTAAACATTTTGGTTTTGAAAGTTCCAAATCCAGAAAGTTTAACGGTTTCACCACTAGCTAATCCTTTCATTATTTCAGAAAGAAAAGTTTCAACAGCTTGTTTAGCTGCTTTTTTACTAAGCTTAGCCTTTTGAGAGACTGATTCGATTAAATCTTTTTTAGTCATTATTTTTTTAATAATTAATAATTCCCCTTAATTCTAGACGAATATTATTAAATTGCAATAGAAGTTATTCGTTTTTTACCGCATTTTTGTTGATTTTACTGCCAACAATAACACTACTAGTTCTAACTTCTCTGATAACAGTAACTTTAATTTGTCCAGCCCATTTTGCTTCTTCTTCGAGCTTTTCGGCAATATTTTGACTTAGAACAGTGGCTTCAGAGTCAGAAACTTGGGAAGGTTCAACGATAACGACAACTTCGCGACCGGCTTGATAAGCGGCCACACTAAGAACACCTGGAAAACCAATAGCGACTTCTTCGATGTTTTTCATTCTCTTTAAATATTCTTCGTGGACTTCATAACGAGCACCTGGACGAGCACCAGAGGCAGCATCTCCAACATAAACAATGACTGACTCAATTGAAGAGAATTCTTTGTCTTCATGATGTTCTGAGACACAATTGATGACAGCTTCTGAAAGTTTAAATTTTCTTAATAGATCAACTCCAAGGTCAACATGGGTTCCTTCTTGATCGGTAATAACTTTACCAATATCATGTAAAAGAGTCCCAAGACGAACAGTATTAACGTCGGCTCTTAATTCATAGGCAATAGCAGTGGCAATTTTTGTAGCTTCAATGGTATGTTTGGCTAAATTTTGACCGTAGGAAAATCTGAATTTATATTTACCAATTTCCTTAATTAAATCGACTGGTAAATTAAAAACACCAACTTCTTGGATTATTTTTTTACCTTCATTTAAAAGGATTTTATCCATTTCTGTTTTGGTTTGAGCCACAACTTGCTCAATTTTGAGAGGTTGAATACGACCATCTTTAATTAATTTTTCTAAAGAAAGACGAGCGATTTCTCTTCTAGTTGAATCAAAAGAAGAAATACGGATGTCGTTGGTTTCATCTAGTTCAATTTCGACACCAGTATATTTTTCAAAAGCACGAATATTGCGACCTTCACGACCAATGATTTTTCCTTTAACGGTTTCATCTGGTAGAGAAATAGTGGAAACTGTGTATTCAGCAACATAATCTGTTAAACCATGACGAATATTATCAATAATAACTTCTTTAGTTATTTCGTCTTCTTTTTGCTTAATTTCATCTCGAGCTTCCTCTATTTTTTTAGAAACCCAAGTGGACATTCTTTTTTCAGTACTGCTAATGACTAATTGTTTAGCTTTCTCAACATCAAGACCAGAAATAGTCTCTAGTTTTTCCATTTGCTTTCGATAAACATCATCAATACTGGCTAATTTGGTTTTAATTTCGGCAGTTTGAGTGTCAAGAGACCTTTCTTTTTGAATTAAGTATCTTTCTTTTTCATCGAGGGAAGATAGTCTTTGGAAAACTTCAGCTTCTTTAGCTTTTGCTTCAGCTTCAATTCTTTTGGCATTTTGAAGAGCAGCTTGAGCTGCACTATTATCGGCTTCTGCAACAACTGGTTTAGTTGGAGTTTTAGATTTTCCAGGTGAAAAAACAACTCGGTTATGATCTTTTTGATCGACTTCTTCTTTTTTAACTTCCTTTTTGGAAATAACTACTTTTGGAGAAACTTTTGAATCTCCGGCTTTTGGGGTTGAAAATAAACCCTTAACTCTTGATAAAAATACATCTAACATAAAACCTCCAGGACTTTTTACAGCAAAACACACCAACAAAAATTGGCTTAAGTTAACAATGAGTCGGAATTTTGACTAATCTGAATAACATAATTGAGTGCTTGATATAAAAAGTTAAAATTATAATTTATATTGAAAAACTAATTGGTCTATTTTATCTAAAATTGATTAAATCGTCAATTGCGGTGTTTAT
Source organism: Candidatus Shapirobacteria bacterium (assembly GCA_028700625.1). Lineage (GTDB taxonomy): Bacteria > Patescibacteriota > Microgenomatia > UBA12405 > UBA12405 > WARW01. The sequence continues at coordinate 5,655 of JAQVSI010000015.1, read as the reverse complement.
ATCTGAAAGATTAAAACCACGACGGAAAAGAGAAGCTTTTAATTTATTTTTTTCGTTAAAATCGATTAATTTTGTTTTATCTATATTTTTTTTAGACAAAATATTTTTGATTTTATCAAGATCGTTTTCTTGATTAAGCTTTATATCTAATAAAAGATTTTGATCGATACCAAATTGGTGAAGCATGTAAATCAATTGTTGATGAGATTTTTTGCTATTTTTTTTGACAAAATATTTAATAAAATCTTGATCGTTTAAAAGTTTTCTTTCCTTTAAAAAATCAATTATTTGTTGATTGATTTCATCTAAATTTAGATTATTAATGTTTAATTTATATTTTAAAATTGTTTTTTTAAAAAATAATTTAAGTTTTTGACCAATTATTTTTTCCGTTTTAGGAGAAATGGCAATCTGACGAAGGGCATATTCGCGACCAACAAAAACCAAAGAAGTTTGAATTATTTTTTGAAATAGTCCTTCATCTATTTCTTGATTTTTTATTAGACCTAACTTAACGACATCATCGATAAAGAAGGGCAAATAAGAAGAGTCGGAAAAGGCTATCCAAACTCTGTTTAGGATTTTGCTAGATTTAATGCTAGAGATTTGCATTATTCTTCAACTGGAGCGTCTTCTGGAGGAGTAAATTTGGCTGGCTCAACAGTACTCTCTTTAACTTTTTTCCAGATTTGATCTTTAAGGTCTTTGACAATCTTTGGGTTTTCTCTAAGATATTTTTTGGTACTTTCACGTCCTTGAATGTTTTGACCGTCAATTTTAAAGAAGGCACCAGCTTTGACTATTAGACCGTGTTGAACGGCCAAATCGACTAGACTTCCGTAAACAGAAATGCCTTCTGTGTTGAGAATTTCAAATTCAGCTTCTCTAAAAGGTGGAGCAACTTTGTTTTTGATAATTCTGGCTCGGTGTTGAGAACCAACAGACTCACCGGTTGGAGTTTTAATATTGGCAATTTTTCGTAAATCAATACGGATTGAAGCATAAAATTTGAGAGCTAAACCACCAGGAGTAGTTTCTGGATTACCAAACATAATGCCGATCTTTTGGCGAATTTGGTTAGTAAAAATAACTATGGTTTTGGATTTGGAAATAGCACCAGTAAGTTTACGAAGAGCCTGAGACATAAGACGAGCTTGAACACCCATCATAGAATCACCCATATCTCCTTCAATTTCAGCTTTTGGAACAAGAGCAGCCACGGAATCAAGTACGACAACATCAACAGCATTAGAACGAACAAGAGTTTCAACTATTTCAAGAGCTTGTTCTCCGTTGTCTGGTTGAGAAATTAGAAGATTTTCAAGATTTACACCAACGGTAACAGCCCGAGTTGGATCAAGGGCGTGTTCGACATCAATAAAAGCAGCAGTACCACCCATTTTTTGAGCTTCAGCAATTAAATGGAGGCAGACAGTAGTTTTACCAGATGCTTCTGGACCAAAAATTTCAGTTATACGACCACGAGGTAGACCGCCAACACCAAGAGCAATATCGATAGGAAGACAACCAGTTGGAATAATGTCGATGGACATTCCAGCTTGTTTTTCTCCCATCTTCATAATAGCACCATCACCAAAAGCTTTAGTAATCTGTTCCATGGCAACACGTAGCGCTTCAGTTTTTTGACTTTGATTACCACCAACAGGAGAACCTTTTTGAATATCTTTTTTCTTTTTCATTTTGTTTTTTATTTAAAATTAACTTTTACAGATATAGTGATACCAAAAAGAAATGTATCAAGTCAAGTGGTAAAACCGAAGAAAACCCAAAATTAAAAAAAGGGGTATAATTGGATATATGCCAGTTAAAAAAGTAGGAGAAAAATACTATTGTAAAATCTGTGGAAATGAAGTAACCGTAACTAAGGTGGGAGGTGGAACTTTAGTCTGTTGTGGGCAAGATATGATTAAGAAATAATTGGTCGGGAATACAGGATTCGAACCTGCAACCTCATGCACCCCATGCATGCGCGCTAGCCAATTGCGCCAATCCCCGTCAATTGGCTTAATTTTATCAAAATTCTAGTTAAAATCAGTAATAACTTTTTCCAACATCTGCTTAAAACTAAAAAATTGTCGATCGGCAGCGAATTTTTTTTCAACAGTCTTTAAGCCAGCTTTGATAAAACCCTCTCTAATAGTTCTATCGGTTAGTAATCTTTCTATTTTTTGAGCCAAAATACTAGAATCATTGACTGGAATTAAATAACCATTATAAGAATCACTAATTATTTCTGGGATACCACCAACTTTTGTCCCAATTACAGGCAAAGCACAACTCATAGCCTCGATAAATACTTGACCAAAGGTTTCATTTTCGGAGGGTAAAACAAAAACATCAGAACCCTGGTAAACACCTGGCATTTCGTGTAATGAAAAATTTTTTAAGATGGTATTTTCTTGAACATTATGAAGTTGAATGTAACCTTGAAGTAATTCGTAAGCAACCTTAAATTCACTGCTTAAACTTTCTGGAGGTTTACCAATAGCGATTAATAATTTTAAATTTGGATATCGAGGTGATAATTTGGAAAAAGATTCGATTAAGTTAATTAAGCCTTTTTCTTGGAGAATACTATTTCGTCCGCGAATAATTCTAGTGGCAGTTAAAATAATTTTATTGTCTTCTGATAAATTTAATTGTTTTTTTAGATTTAAAGCATTCTTTTCTTCAAACTTAAACTCTTGTCTATCAACTCCTAAATAGTGCGTTGATAAAAAATTTATATCGGTACCTTTTTGATAGCAATCCCCAGCGATACTTTTACTGACACAACTAATTTTGTCCCATTTTAATTGATTAATAAGTTCAGTTTGGAGTTCAGTATTAGCAAAAGAATGGAGTTGAAGAATTACAGGAATCTTTTGAGACATGGTCACCATGTTTAGCAACAAACTGTAAGCTGGTGGTAAATCAGTGTGAAAATTTTCGGCACAAATTATGTCGATATTTTTTTCTTTAATAATTTCAATTATTTTTTGGGAAAAAATTTGAGCTTTAACAAGTGCTTCTCTTTTAGCAAGAGAATAGTTTCTGGATAAGTAGAGACTATTATCAAATAATATATTTATATTGCCATTTTTCTCAACATAACTGGCTTTGTCGGTTGGTAACATCAAAAATAATTCCGATTGAGAGTTTATTTTATAAAAAGAAATAAGATTATTCAGATATCTTTCTATGCCACCGATACTTTCAAAAGGAGAGTTCCGGCTGATAAATAAAATATTCATAATTCATAAACAAGACAACCAAAAATAAATAAATGTGGAACTGAATACTATTCAGAACAACACATGTGGAAATCTGCTTACATTAATTATACCCTTTTTAAGGCTAAATAGATAGTTTAGCCTTGGATTGATGAAGCAAGAGCCATTTCTAGTTCTTTTTGTTTCTGTTCGACCCTGTAAAGTTGATTAGCTTCTTTGATAACAGCATAAGCTTCTTTTCGGTTTAACCAACCCTCAACTTTAACATCTTTATTGTTCTCCAATCTTTTGTATTCAGTAAAAAAATGAACCAATTCTTTTAAAAAATGTTCAGAAACATCGGCTATTTTTTCAATATTACTATAATTAGGATTTTTTAAAGGAACAGCTAATATCTTTTCATCAATACCATTTTCATCAGACATAATCAAAACTCCAACAGGTCTAACTTCAAGAAGACAACCTGTAAAAACTGGAGAATCGGTAATAATCATAACATCAAGATGATCACCGTCTTTAGAGCGAGTTTCGGGAATAAAACCATAATCAACAGGATAATACATAGGAGAATGTAAAACTCTATCCAGTTTAATTATTTCCAATTTTTCGTCATATTCATATTTATTAGAGGTTTGCTTAACAATTTCAACAATAGCATTAACAATTTTTGGTGATTTATCACCAAGAGTTATATGGGAATTCATGGTAGGTAAAATTATAACATCTGTGGATTTTTAGTCAAATTATGTATGTATATCTGATGTGTATGTTAGATTAATAATTAAGAATTAATAATTAAGAATGATTTGGGATATAATTTAATATATGGCAATTAAATTTGGAGCAAATGAACTAGTAAGGGATCAACATTTTTTGGTTAATAGTAAAGAGGTTAAACAAACCAAAAATGGAGATGATTTTTATGTCTTAGAATTGAGTAACAAAGAAGGAAAAATTGAAGCTAAAATTTGGAATAATAATATTCCTCAGTGTAACTTTGATGTTGGTAAAATAATTGAAATAAATGGAAAAACTCAAGAATATAATGGGAAAATTAGTATTACTATGGATAGCTGTCAAATTGTAAGTACGGAAGAAGCGAGTGATTATTTCCCTTCAATTTCTACTCTGGTTTTTGATATTGAAACTTTAGGAAAGAAATTTGAAGAATTAGACGAAACTGAACAAGATTACCTTTTAAATAATTTAGAAAGAGCCGAAGAAGATAAAGAAAAAGCCAAAGAGAAAACAGCAGTTTATTCTATTTTTGGGATGGTTTGTGCAATTGGAGCCTATGATATTAATAATAAGACGGGAATTGTTTTGAGTTTGTCGACAAAAGACATTGTTCCAGAAAAAGAAAATTTTGTTTATAAAACATTTACAACCGAAAAAGAATTATTAGAGGAATTTTGGAAAATTACTCCAAAATATGAACAATTTGTGACTTATAATGGCGATAATTTTGATTTTCCTTATTTAATGATAAGATCTGGAGTTAATCGAGTTAAGATGCCATTTGAAATAAAAAAATGGGGTTCAGAAAAATCGATTGATTTGGCAAATAAAATTCGACAAAATGGTCGTAGCTTTCAATTGGAAATGCTTTGTAAAGCTTTTAATATTACCAATCCAAAAGCCAAAGGAGTTCACGGTGGAGAGGTTTCGGCTTTATATAACTCTGGTGAATTTAACAAGATTGCTGATTATGTGGCCAGAGATGCAATAGCAACAACTGAATTGTATTTAATTTGGAAAGAGTTTATGAGTGGACAGATTTAAAACCCCTTTGTCCTTCGGACATCTCCCCTTGATAAAAGGGAGATTATTAATAAATAAAAAAATATGGATATAGAAAATAATTACGAACAAGAGTTGGTCTTTCAAGTTAAAGTTGAAAATAAGGAAGATAAACAAAATTACAAACAAAAAAAAGTTGTTAAGATGGCATCAAAAAATTTTAGAAAATTGGTGATGTCGAGAATTGAAGGAAAAACTGGAGAATGCTAGAGAATAAAAAATAGAACTAAAGCTAATATAAAAGTGTAGATTCCAAAAATCCAAAACTTTTTGCCGATAAGGACTTTTTTAAGCAAAGTTAGAGCAAAAATTCCCACCAAAAAAGTAAGGACAAAGGCAAATAAATATTCTGGAGTTAAAATGTTTGATCCCGATAGATCTTTAAAGCTTAAAATAAGGGCTCCAATAGAAGCGGGAATAAAGAGACAGAAAGAAAAATTAAAAGCTTGAATTGGGGCTAATCCAAGTAATAAAGCAGAAAAAATAGTGACACCAGCCCGAGAAACCCCCGGTAAAATGGCAATGGTTTGAAAAATGCCAATAATTAGAGCTTTTTTATAATTTAGTTTTTCATCTTTTTTATCAAAAAATTTAGTGGAAAAAACAAAAATTGAACCTAGAA
>JAQVSI010000036.1:909-4190 GCA_028700625.1 Candidatus Shapirobacteria bacterium | reverse complement strand
AAATGGTTTAATACTGTCTTCCCACAGGCTGTATCCCGCACCAAAGAATAGTTTTTGGTTGTCATCAACAATTGTGGGAGTGCTCATCTTCTTCTTCTGTTTACCCAAAGACATAGAGAACTGAGTGGTTAGCGGAATTGCTGTGTATTTGTTAGACAAGGTTAGGTTAATCCCGTTGTTCTCGTTATCTGTTTGGTAAATTTCAGCAAGCTGAGAATCGTCATAGCCAATACGGTAACTAATATCAAGCTGAGACGGCACATAAGGTATCTGGCTAAAGTTATAGCCCATGCCAAAGCTCATGCTTTTGGAATTACGGAGGTAATGTTGGAACGGATTAGCAGATTCTATCTCTGGATTGATTTTGTTCTCACCAGCGTTGTTAAAGTATGCAGCTTTTAAGTATGGATATCGGGGTAATCTTAGCATTGATTGAACAAACCAGGAATTGAAGGTATTTGTTTCGCTTTTAAAGCCCATGAGGTTGTCAGCAGTTAGATTGTAACCGCCCGAGAAAACCCAACAATGAGCGATGTTCAACTGGTTTGTGATAGCTAGAGACTTACTATCCTGAAGTTGATAGGATGCTCCTAATGCGTTGAACGCAGAGCCGGTTTCCGCATACTGGATGTTTAACAAATTGTTTAATATCAGCATACGGTAATAAGCTAACCAAGCTACATTAGCACGGCTTGGCATGAAAGGCTCCATGTTTTTATTGATCACAAAGATACCGCTGTAATCTTGGGGGTCGATAGGAAAGTCATCGATGCCAGATAGGTCGGAAATTGTCTCTTTATCAATAGCTCCAGGGATGGTGTTTTTGTTTAACATTGAGCCAGCGATTTCAGCACCTAAAACGATATTATGCTTAGGAACGTTAATTTTGATATCATAGCTTAGCACAGCATTGTCTTTTGCCATGGTGCTGTAAGCAGTAGAAACAGTATCTGCACCAGTAGGAGTATATGTAACTTTGTAATACAAGCTATCCAGAGAACTTACAATGTCTCGATGACGTGATGCAGTAAATCCCATGGAAAAGCCACGATCACTACCAATAGTAAACTTTGCCGCAATTGCCTCTTGGGCGAATGTGCCAGATTTCAGTGGTCTTCCACTGTCGTTTACGATAAGCGCATCATTAGTTGTTGCTCGCATGCTTTTCCCATGTGCCCAAGTGATAGAACCAGCTCTTCCATAAAAACGTGCATACAGTCCCCTAATACTCTTATTGTATAGGGTAAACTGGCTTAATGAAGGAGCGTAATCGCCTGCGTAAATATCAAGCATAGGAACTTGGACACCAAAGGTGTAGCGGTTCACAGGTTGCTGATTGGTCTTTTCTAAGGAAGATACGTAGAGATTGGTCTGTAAGTTTACTTTCCCGTATGTTCCATAGAGATCAGCCCAAGCAGCAGCATCGTTATCACTAACTCCAGGTGCTGCATCTTTATCTGAATAACCATATACGTTTGAGGCAAAGCTTGCGCTTCCACGGATAGTAAAGGGGATTGCATGTTTATATGTTCCGGGAATAACTTCGGTAAGCCAGATGTTCGAATGTATTTGCTTGGAACCGAGCTTAGCCTTTATCACTGCTTTCTTAATACCGGGTGTAGGTTTGTCTTCGCGGTACATTATGGTAGGGGCTGATATCTGTGCAGCATAGGTAACATCTCTGCCACCTACCCAAACTTCGATGCTGGCGGGATCAATTTCTTCTTCCAAGGCAAAGAAAGATACAGCCAGAAGATATCCCTCATCTGAGGAAACGGTTTCTTCTTCTGTTAATAGCACAAAACCATCGTTTAGCTCGCCCTCCATAGCTTTGGGAATCAAAGTGTATTTGGGTGTGATTCCATCAAGGGGTGGGTAGTTTTCCACGGAACCATCGACAAGTTGAATCTCAAAATAGTATTCCATTTCAGTGTCATTGAAGTACTTGGCGGGAATGGTTGTCCAATAATACACGGAGCCGGGGCTTTCCTGTATGGCTGTTTCAGACATCCAAGGAATATCTCCTGCATTACGGAAAAATGCTTTCATGCCGAAGATGTCGGCTTGTCCATCAACAACTTCAACCATTAGCTTAACATCTTCGCCAAATCCATAGCTAAGAGGGGGAGCATGCTGGATGGAAATACCAAAGATAAACCCAGTAAAAAGGCTTAACAGCAAGAGGAGTAATAACTGTTTCATAATTTACCTCATTAGTACTTAATTTCAATATACTTTGTTTTTCCCGCTGCATCAACCACCGGGATTCGGATAATTTTAGGTTCAGAGGTTTGAGAGGATTCAATCTCTGCCTGTTCTATTGAAGAGGTGTCTTCTGGAGTACTATCACGGATTTGGAAATTACCCACGTCATCAACAAGCGCAGTTTTGCCTGATGGAACAGATTTAACCTCCGCACCATCTAATATCTTAAGCTCAACGATTCCATCTGTAACGATAAACATGGAGCGACCGTCGTCCGTAATCTTGGTAAGGAAGCCTGTCCCTTTCACGGATGCTACGGTGGTTGGAGTCTGAACCATAAATGCACCAGTTTTGGGTTTCACATCTGTAAAGATACTGCCTTTGTTAACCACAACTTTCTTGCTAAGGGTTTTGCCGCTGCGGTTGGCAGTAATAATTACCACTGAATTGGAAAAGACCTTTATTGTCGAAGAACCGTCTATGTACTTGTATGCTGCAAAGGATTCTCCACCGGTGCGAATTTCATCATTGTTCTTTAGCAGGTCGCCGTTTTTGAATTTTAGTGCCTTAGCGTCTCTGGATAAATCAACCTTGCCCTTGGAGGCAGAAAGAAGAGCCACAGAATCTGCTGCTACCAAGAATATAGCTATGCTGGCGAGAATAAGCGTTACAATTATGCGTTTCATTAGATACCTCCTTAATCCCTTAGCTGAACATCAAGTTCTTTGCCAACCAAAGCGGAAAGCAAATCCAAGGCATCTTGTCCAGTATAAGTTCTGCCTTCGTAGATTACAGTGCCCACGGGTGTGTAGCCCTGTGTTAGCAAATTACGCAGCGCAGAATTGTTCAGGAAATTAAGCTGTGCCTGCATATCTGCTGCATTTTGCGATTCATTTTGCGATTCATTTACAAATCTGAATACGAACCAGTTACTCTTCGACACTGGCGCAGTGGTTTGAGTTCGGTAATGTGGTATGGGGTTAAACTCGTTAAAGAGATTAGTGCTTACCTGCCAAGCGTAGTAATTACCGGTATTAAATGGCAGGAAATCTGCAAATCCACTGTTTACATCAATG
>JAQVSI010000036.1:0-899 GCA_028700625.1 Candidatus Shapirobacteria bacterium | reverse complement strand
CAATGTTAGTATAGAAGAGGTTACCGGTGTTTTCTATGGAAGAAGAGTTAGGAGGGTTGTTGGGGGGGTATTCTCTGATGGTTATTGTGCTCTTGTTTTCATCAAATCCTGTTGACACGCTATTCCAGATAAAGCTAACCGGGCGTTCGCTAATCTGTGGTGGGTTTTGTCCAATCGCAACACCGGGAGTCTGTAGGCTAATTGTACCGGCATTACGGATTTTGATGGTGAATTTTGCATCGCCCAAGTCAGAATCCGGAACCGTCCAACCAGCGGTGGAATACTCACGCACCCAAATCCTAATTTGCAGGTCGCCATCTGGGAAGGTGCCTGAAAGTGCTGCATCTTTAAATAGAGGCTTAGAATCAAGTACATCGGATACCGTAATTTCTGGAAAACCTTGTTTTATCTCGAAATCAGGATGTCCCTCATTTGATATCAGTTCTCGATTTGAAAAAGTTACAAAAGGGGCATACGGGGCAGCAGCAGCTCGGTGCTGGAAGTTTGCCTCTACTAAGGTAGAGCTATTCCAGTTGACCCTCACTTTCAAATCAATCCGTTTGTTTCCGGTATTAATCGTTAGGGTTGTGAGGTTTGGTTGAGAAAGAGGATCACTGGGGTCGAATGATATCAACGACATATTGTTCACATCAATACTGAGTGGCGAAAATGAACTGGTAATCACAGCACTTCCCATTATGGGCACAAGTAGAAATACCAGAAGTATTAGAGATATGTTTTTCATGGTTTACCTCCCTGCATCTCGCAGGCTTATTTCAATTATGGTTTGAAGCAGTTTGCCGAAGGGCATACCTGCTGCTTTTGCTGCCATAGGGGTGAGGCTTAGGGGCGTCATCCCCGGCAGCGTGTTTACTTCCAAAAAGTATGCTTTTACATCA
>JAQVSI010000035.1 GCA_028700625.1 Candidatus Shapirobacteria bacterium | reverse complement strand
AGTTATGATGATGGGTTATGGAAACAGCTGGAGAAGAATTTTACCCCATTTCTATACTACAAATCATGATTCTTATATGTATCTCGGTAGTTTGGGTAGTGTTGGAATTAATCGACTTGAATGGTCAGGGTCTGATTACAATAGTACCATGAATAATACCTACCCAATAGAAAGCGGTAAAGGCCTTACTCCTAGATCCTTTCAAGAAATTGAAGTCTGGGTTCGAGAAAACGAAATTACTCTACTTACAAATCAATCTATGGGCTCAATTGCCACCGAAGAACTCTCTCCCGCCCCCATCGCCTATTGGAAATTCGATGAAGGAATTGGAAATACGGCTTTTAATTCCGCCTCAACTCAAAATAACGGTATAATTTCTGGTGCTACCTGGTTAGACGAAGCACAATGTATCAATGGTAAATGTTTAAATTTTGACAATATTGATGATGTCATATCAACACCTTATATTAATTTCACCGACACTTTTACTGTTTCCCTTTGGATTAAAGGAAATAGTTTTAATCCAACAACAGATGATGGAATTTTATCAGAGTGTGAAAGCTCAACAACTGGTAAGTGCATGCATCTAGTAATTAGAGCCGGAAAACCATATCTTGGATTTTATGGTAATGACCTTTCCTCAAATACAACACTAGAAACTAACAAATGGTATCACTTGACATACCTTTATGACGGTACAAAACAAAAAATATATATAAATGGAAACCTAGATACCAGTAGAAACGCAGTCGCTTTTAATGGTCAATCAGGAACAGTTCATCTTGGAAAGAGTTACAACAGTAGCTCATATGTTTTTGATGGTAATTTCGATGACGTTAAAATCTATCCCTACGCCCGCACCGCCGACCAAATCAAACAAGACTATAATTCTCGGGGTTCAGTCAACAGCTCATCTACTAATTTAGGAATTAAATCCAACACTTCCCCATCCCTTAAATCTTCCCTCGTTGCTTATTACAAATTTGATGAAGGATCTGGTACTACCGTTTATAATTCCGGAATTGGTGGAACTGCTTTTAACGGCACTTTCGGCACCGGTTCCTCTGCTCCTACTTGGACTCAAGGAAAATCAATCAAAGGATTAAGTTTTATCGGAACTAATTACATCACTCTTCCAAACGACATTGTCACCACTTCTACTATTCGAAGTCAAGGAGTAACTTATTCCGCATGGATAAAATCAACAACTACTATTACCACTAATCTAAGAATATTGGGTCAAAAACCAGGATCTGGATATTCTGATTTTGCCTCAGGAGGGATAGGTATTGATTCCAGTGGGAAGGCGTTAATGGTTGCTTATGACGATGGAATTGCATATAAATACGCCACTAGCAACACTACTTTAAATACCAATCAATGGCACCACATTGTCGGAACTTATGACCCTTCTGACCAAAAAATTAAAATTTATGTCAACGGGAAAAAAGATGGGTCTGACGTTTCAATTACTACGTTTAGCCGTCTCTTAACAAATTCTACTAATTCCATTGGAAACCAGAATCACCCCACATCACCGTATTTTTTTAATGGTCTCATTGACGAAGTCAAAATCTACAATCGTGCGCTCACCGACGAAGAAGTCAAACAAGACTACAACGCCGGTTCAGCCATCCAATTTGGTTCCACTTCTCAATCTATTGGTGGCACCACCACTTCTCTAGAATATTGTATCCCTGGCGACACCTCTTATTGTGCTTCCCCAGTCGCTGAATGGAATTTCGAAGAAAACACCGGCACCACTATCAAAGACACTAGTGGTAACAATAATAATGGAACTTTTGGCACCGGTTCCTCCGCCCCTACCTGGACCATCGGTGCCAACAACAAAGGCAGTGGATTAAAATTCGATGGAACGAATGATTACGCCTCAGCTACACTTAATGGAACAACTCTTTCTGATTTTAGTTATGAACTTTGGTTTAAAACAAATACTATTTCTGGAAACGCCGGAATTCTACAATGGGCAAATACCCTGTCAGCAGGTAGCCCAATGATTTATATAGATCGTTACAATTCGAATATTAGAATTTACAATTCAGGAACATACTCCTCATCAATCCCAATAAACTCAAACACCTGGTATCAACTTTCAGCCGTATATTCAGCTGGAACAACAAAAACAGATATTTATCTAAACGGGATACTTAAAACCACCTTAAATAAACAATTAACTCTTCAATCTCAAGGCGTTACTATGTATTTCGGGAACGGGTATAACGGTTACTTTAACGGCTCACTCGATAATGTAAAAATTTACAACTACGCCCGCACCCCTGCCCAAATTGCCTACGACTACAACAAAGGCGCCCCTGTCGGATGGTGGAAAATGGACGAATGTCAGGGATCAACTGTTAACGATTCTTCTGGTATTGGTAACACCGGAGTGATCGTTATTGGATCATCCGGCACTCAAAACTCACTCGGAACCTGTCAAATTGGTACATCAGCAGCCTGGACAAATGGTGCTAGCGGTAAGATAAACAGTTCGCTAAATTTTGATGGGGTAGATGATTATATCAGTACGACTGCAAGTGATATCTTAAAGGTTCAATCAAATAGTTTTTCTCTCTGGATCAAAGCAAATGATCTAAATGCCTACAGGGGATTATTCGAAATAGTATCTGAATCCACGAATAGACGGTACTCTCGCCTTATGTCTTTTGGTTCAAACGAAGTTAGATTTCATATTAGCTACGAAGATTTTAATAATACATATGTCTCCTTTCCTAATGTTCCACTCAACCAATGGGTCAATTTAATCACTACATGGGACGGATCAAATATAAAAGCTTATATAAACGGGTCTAAAGTAAGTGAAACTAGTTTCACTTCAGCAATACCCTACGATGGAAATGTACTACTAAAAATAGGTTTAGATCCAAGTAGATATTTTAACGGTCAAATCGATGACGTCCGTATCTACAACTACGCTTTAACATCAGAACAAGTAAAAACTGTTTACAACGGCGGGGCTGTAAATTTTCGATAAAATGATTTTAAAAACGATATCTTCCTTCTCACTCTTAAAGTAATTATTAGAAATTAGAAATTAGAAATTAGAAATTAGAAATTTTTCTTAGTTTCTAAACGTCACCACAATCGTCTGGGGAAACTGTTGCCCACCATAACTAGCGTTAATCTTAAATTGTTTTTCTTCAGATGAAGTCAACTTAAAAGTAATTTTTCCATTTCCATCACTTGGCGTGCTTAAGGGAATATTGTCCATACCAGTCAACTCTACGTTCTTTCCTGAGACAGCCTTGTCGTTTTTATCAAGCAAATAAACCGAGATTACACAATCATCCTTACCATCAGCCTTTGCCAAAATTTTCTCTCCTACCATAAATGAGCTAGAGACAGATACTTTATCAGAAAAACTAGCTCGTGACATCAAAACCAAAGTTTTTGGTAATACTGTTGTTGTTAAATATAAAATAAAAACGATAGCCGAGAAAACACCAAACATTGTCAAAATTGCCTTTTTATTCTTACCCAAAGTTGATTTCAAATCTAATTTCTTTTTCATTTACATCTTTATAATATCACTAATTTTAGAAAATCAATAGGAAAGTATTACAAATCCATCTTTTTAGCAGATATTGTTTTTTACTGCTAATACATATTTCTAACCTATTTTTTGCTTCTTTCCGTTAAAAATAGCAATAAATATCCAATATATTTACAAATATTTTTATTAAACATTAAAAACAACCTCAAAAACATATCAATAAGATACACATCACTTCTCTATATATCCATAAGTTTCAATATAGATCACCATAATATTTCTAGCTTAACAACAAATACCTCTACCAAAATAGCAATTTAAATATAAACACCTAAAAAGAATTAGTTAATTTTGCAAATTTCAAAAAATAAATTTAACTTAGTTTTTTATATCATTTAATATCTTTCTATCTAAACCGCACATCTCCGCATGTGTCAATTTTATTAATTAGTAATTATTAATTAGTAATTATTAATTAGATGTATTTTGATACTACCCGTACCCTCCGTGTAACTCTTTGTGAAATTGAAAATAGAAAATAGAAAATTGAAAATTGTACTATCAAACTATAACATTATCCACATCAATTCCAAGCTTGACAGCCTTTTTCTAATAGTAGATAGTTATATTATTAATATTTAATTATTGATAAACATGTATAAAATATATAATTTTAAACCTGATTTTTTATCAGAGACCAAAAAAACTAGTTTCTCTGATATCGCCGAAAAATTAGTTCCATTTTTAATCGTTATGGCCACTTT
>JAQVSI010000003.1 GCA_028700625.1 Candidatus Shapirobacteria bacterium | reverse complement strand
CCCCACCAAAAAAGTAAGGACAAAGGCAAATAAATATTCTAGAGTTAAAATGTTTGATCCCGATAGATCTTTAAAGCTTAAAATAAGGGCTCCAATAGAAGCGGGAATAAAGAGACAGAAAGAAAAATTAAAAGCTTGAATTGGGGCTAATCCAATTAATAAAGCAGAAAAAATAGTGACACCAGCCCGAGAAACCCCTGGTAAAATGGCAATGACTTGAAAAATGCCAATAATTAGAGCCTTTTTATAATTTAGTTTTTCATCTTTTTTATCAAAAAATTTAGTGGAAAAAACAAAAATTGAACCTAGAAGGAAGAAAAAAGGCAAAAGTTTAATATCGGCAAAAATTGAAGTTATTTGATCTTTTAGAAAAATTCCAACTAGGGCCACAGGAATGGAAGCAACAATAATAAATTTTAAATTTTTAAAAAAATATTTTATTTGTTTTCGAAAGAAAAAGAGAACTGATAAGAAAGTAGCAGTGTTGAGAAAAATGTCTAAAGTTAGAGAAGGTTCGAGATTTAAAAAATGTTGAGATAAATTGAGATGACCAGAAGAAGAAATTGGTAAAAATTCAGCAATTCCTTGAACTAGACTAAAAATGATTGTTTGAATAAAAGACATGGTTAATTATAATCAATTAAATCTAAATTTCTAATGTCTAATTTCTAAAAATATTGTTTGACATTATAGGATTATTTTGATAAAATCAGCCTTGTTGATCGATAAAATCGAAAGAACATTAAAATCACAACTAATTAACAAAATGCGTTGAAAAAGTTGTAAAGAACCAAACGGCTATGCCGTTAGTTATATAGGCTAGACTAAAATAAAAATAGGAGGTATTTTTTGTGACTGCTGAGGAAAAAAGAGAAATTGTTTTTGAGGAACTTAAAAGGGTTGTAAATGGACTAAAGAAAGAGGTTGAAAAAGAAGAAATTGTAATAGAAAAAACCCTTTTTTTTGATGAAGAACTTCTAAAATTAATCGAAGAAATGTATCTTCGCGGGGTGGTTCACGCTTACAATTCTATAGTAGTAAGCAATCATTTTCAAAATTCTAGACATCAAGAAAAAATCATCTGTTTACAAAGCTATTTAATGGTGATGGCTGCTGTTGTTGAAGAAGAAAAAAAATACTGATATTTTAGAAAGGAGAAGTTATGCCAGCTTTTTTAAAAAGAATTATTCTATTGAAAAGAATTTATTTCTTTGATGATAGCGAAAAACAGTTTGATAAAATTATCTGCTTGGCAGAAAAAACAGAGACTTCGCTTAAGAAAAGACTTGGTAGGAGAATATCTAGCCTAAAAGGAGACATCGAATGTCTTCGATTTGGTCAAAATGTTGGCTCTGAGGAAACTTTTAAGCAATCGATAAAAGAATCTATCTTATCGATTCAAAAACTTCTAAAGAGTTAATAAAAGACGGTCAGGATGACAGAACTTTTACCTTCGGGTAATTTTTCTTTTGTCTTTGACCGTTTTTTTTGCAAAAAAAATCCCCCACCGAAGTGAGGGATTTGGAAGACAAAACAAAGATTAACGCTTTGGAGATTGCTTTTGGCGACGAGATTTACCGCCGGTACCAACCATTCTTCTTTCCTTGACTCGAGAATCAACAGTCAATAAACCACTTGGTTTTAAGACTGGTTTAAAGTTTTCATCTATTTTAACTAAGGCACGAGCTAGGGCCAATTGAAGAGCTTCAACTTGACCGCCTTTACCACCACCAATTATCTTAGTTTGATAATAGTACTTACCAAAAGTTTCAGTAATTACAAAAGGTCTGTTGTAGGCAATTTGAGCTGTTTTCCCTGGAAAGTATTTATCCGCTGGTATTTTATTGACAGTAGATTCACCTTTTCCAAAAAATAATTTAACAGTAGCAATAGCAGCTTTTCTGCGACCGATTGCATAAGTGTAAGTATTTGAGATAATTTTTTTTACCATAGTATTTATTTTGTGAATTTTTCGGCGAATTTATGATCTGCGCCAACAAAAACTTTTAAGCGAGTCATTCTGATGTCTCTTAATTTGTTTTTGGCAACCATACCATGGACACCATGAGCAATAACTTGGCGAGGATCTTTTCTCATAAGTTCACCAAGAGTGAGCTCTTTTAAATGACCAGACCAAGCAGTGTGACGATAATAAATTTTTTGTTTTAATTTACGACCAGTGGTTATGATGTCGGCAGCGTTGATAGCAACTACATAATCACCATCATCTCGATGATAAGAAAAATCAACTTTTCCTTTACCCATTAAAAGTTGAGCAATTTCTGTGCAGGCTCGACCTAAAGTTTTACCCTTAAGATCGATTAAATGCCATTTTCTTTCAACACTATTACCTTTTAAAACTGTAGTTTTCATTATTTTGACTCCTTTTTGGCTTCTTTAATTTTCTTAACTGTTTTTTCTTTTTCAACAACGACTTTTTTAGAAGCTTTTTTAGAAGCTTTTTTAGCTTCTTTTTTATCTTTTTTAACAACTTCAACCTTTGGAGCTTTGAAATCGATGGTTTTAATAAAGCTTAATTTGACAATTAAAGCATCGTCACCATAACGACGTTTGATTTTTTGAATAGTAGTAAAATTTGAATTTTGTTCACCAAAAACTGATTTAAAAGTAGAAACAACACGATTAACCCAAGTTTGATCTTGGAGAATTTTAAATAATTCCCTTTTAGCAGTTAATTCTTCTTTGGTAATGATAATATTCCCGAGATGTTCAACCATAGGAATAACGGCTTTTACTTTAGCTTCAGTGGTCTGAATTGAACCATGAGTAAACATGGATCTGGTTAAAGACTTTAACAAAGATCTTCTTTCGTCGAAATTACGTCCTAATTTTTTACCGAACATTCGATGTCTCATAATTTATTTCCAAGTGAAGCCTCTCTCTTTAAGCCAGGCATCGATAAATTTTAATGATTTTTCACCAACATTTTTAGCTTTACTAACATCTAAACGACCAGCTTTAATTAAAGCATCAATGGTTGGATAATCAGCTTTTTTAAGAGCATTAGTAACTCTTAAAGGAAGTTCTATTTCTTCAACAGAAATATCGCTACCATGTGGATTTGGAGAAGCCAATAAAGTAATTACTTCTTCTTCAAATTCTTTTGGATCAGCAATTTGTCCGAAAGAACTAATTAAATCTTTAGCAGCTAATTTAAGAGCGTAAAGAGGGTCAACTGAACCATCAGTCCAGATTTCCATGGTAAATTTATCGTAGTTTGATTTTTTACCTAAACGAGTTGGTTCAACAGTATAATTAGTCTTAATAACTGGAGTGAAAGTGGCATCGAGAATAATTTCACCAACAACGTCAGTCTTTTGTTCTTTGGCAAGAGTGTAACCAACTCCCCTTTCAACAGTCAAGGAAATATCTATAGATGATTTATTATCGGCAAGAGTAGCAATAACTTGTTCTGGGTTGGAAACTTTACATAAATCAGTATCAGAGATGTCTCCAGCAGTAACAACTCCTGGACCTTTTTTGCTAAGAGTTAAAACAATTGGTTCGTTTTGATTGTAGTCAAATTTAATTTTTTTAAGATTTAAAGAAACTTCAACCAAGTCTTCTTTAACACCAGGAAGCGTGGTAAAAAGATGATTGGCACCATCAATTCTAATTCTGGTTATAGCAGCACCAGGAATAGTAATTAATAAAACTCGGCGCAAACTGTTACCAAGAGTGTGACCAAAGCCACCAACTAATGGACTAAGTTCGAACTTACCGTATCTTTCCTCTGTTTTTACGGTTTTTACGTTGAATTTATTTGTTTCGATCATAAGAGCTCCTTTTTTTATTATCTTGAATAATATTCAATTATTAAATTGACGTCAATGTCTTGACCAATTTCTTCCCTAATTGGGTCGGAAATTAGCTTGACAGTAAGGTTTTTTTTGTTTAAATCTAACCATGCTGGAACTTTGAAGTCATTTTCCATAGCAGGAAGAACATCTTTATAATTAGCAATAGTTTTTTCATCAAAACTAATGACATCACCGATTTTTGTTTCATATGAAGAGACGTTTAATTTCTTTCCATTAACTGAAACATGTTTATGACTAATTAATTGTTTAGATAAGGATCTTGATAAAACTAGACCAGCTTTATAAAGAATATTATCTAAGCGTTTTTCTAGAAGAATCATCAAATTA
Source organism: Candidatus Shapirobacteria bacterium (assembly GCA_028700625.1). Lineage (GTDB taxonomy): Bacteria > Patescibacteriota > Microgenomatia > UBA12405 > UBA12405 > WARW01. Next base: position 58,547 of record JAQVSI010000003.1, on the reverse strand, counting down.
TCACCAACTTGACCTTTAAGTTTTTTAGCGTTGAGAAAATAGTTTCTGAATTGAGTTTCTTGAACACCATAAAGTCTTTTGGCTTTTTGTTTGGCACGAAGTCGGATACCATAATCAGTAGGTTTACTACCACCTTTAACACCATGCATACCAGGTTTAACAGCACCCTTTCTTTCGATTGGACATTTTGAAGAAGCACAACGAATACCTTTTAAATAAAGTTTAGAACCAGCAGCTCGACAGAGTCGGCATTTTGTATTTAAAGTAATTCTTGACATAATTTTTTAATTAAACCCTTCTTTGTTTTGGAGGTCTTGGACCATTGTGTGGGATTGGAGTAATATCAGAAATCATATCAACATCAAAATCTCTTTTGCTGCGAAGATATCTGAGAGCGGCATCTCGACCAGCACCAGGACCTTTCAAATAAACTGCTAATTTTTTAACACCATGTTTTTTTGCTTCTTCTAAAGTCTTTTCAATAGCGGTAGTTGCAGCAAAAGGAGTAGATTTCCTTGCACCCTTAAAACCACAATTTCCAGCACTTGACCAAGCAAGAACTTTACCTTTACTATCAGTGATAGTAACGATAGTATTATTAAAAGTTGACTGAATATAGAGTCGACCTTCAGCAATATTTTTAAAAGTTTTCTTTTTGGTAGCGGTAGCGCTTGTTTTGATATTTTTTTCTGCCATTTTTTATATTAATTATTTATTACTATTAACACTAGCCGCTTTTTGTTGGGTTTCAATCTTTGCCCAAGCTTCTTTAGTTAATGAACCAACTGTTTTCTTTTTACCTTTTCGGGTACGAGAATTAGTTTTAGTTCGTTGACCACGGACTGGAAGACTAACAATGTGGCGAATACCACGATAAGCTTTAATAGCTTTTAAACGATCAATGTTTTCTCTAATTTCTTTTTTAAGATCACCTTCAACTTTGAAAGCTTCGAGAGCTTTCATTAAGTTAGAAACATCATCACGAGATAAATCTTTAATTCTGGTGTTTAAATTAATTTTGGCTTTTTGAGCTAATTCTTTAACATTAGTTCGACCAATGCCGAAAAAACGAGTTAAACCAATTTCTGCTCTTTCATTATCTGGGATTTCAACGCCAACAATTCTCATATTAAATTAACCCTGTCTTTGGGTATGTCTTTTTGTAGAACAAATAATACGTCGCGCCCCTCTTCGGAGAACCACTTTGCAGTTTTTACATCGACGTTTAATACTAGATTTTACTTTCATATAGGAACTTGGATATTGTAACCTAAAAAGACAACAATATCAAAGAGTAAATTTAATTTATATGCGATAGACAATTCTACCTTTCTCCCCTTCCGGACTAAGAACTAAGGAAACATTGTCTCCAGTCATAACTCGAATGTGATGCATTCGAAGTTTGCCGGCTAAATGAGCAATAATGTCACTGCCATTTTCGAGTTTAACCCGATATAGAGAATTAGGCAAGACTTCAGTTATTTGACCTCTAATGGTTGGTTCTTTCAATTTTTAGGTAAACTATTAACTTTTTTTTCAATGTCTTCAAAAATTGGTTCAATAGGACGATTACCATTGACTCTAAATAGAAGATCTTTGGCTTGGAAGTAATCCATTATTAAACCATTGTTATCGTCATAAAATTTTTGACGAGCAGCAATAGCTTTTGGAGTAGAATCGGTGCGATTTTGATCTTGAAATTCAACTCCTCTGGCGGCTCGACGAGCTTGAATTTCTTCAAAACTAACATCTAGGTGAATAATTTGATCTAATGGCTGATTTTGAGAAGTTAAATAATTTTCAATAAATTGACCTTGACTTAACATTCGAGGAAAACCATCAAGAATAAAATCTTGATTATTAATTTTAGCTAAATTAGTGATTAAAATATCAAAAACAATTTCATCAGGAACTAAATTACCAGTATCAATAAAAGATTTAGCCTTGAGACCAAGTTCACTAGCTGCGGAAATTTCGTCACGAAGAATCTGACCGGTAGAAAAATGAGTTAAATTATATTTTTCAGCAATAAGTTTTGCTTGAGTGGATTTACCGCAGCCTGATGGGCCAATTATGAATAAATTTAATGGCATAATTTTTTTTAATTTCTAATTAATAAGATAATTTTTCGTAATTTTGCATTTGAACTACATTTTCTAATTTGCGAGTTAGTTCAATAACAACAGAAACAACGATTAAAACACTGGTTCCACCAATAGTTAATGTGGTTATTCCGGTAATTTTTTGAACAATAGATGGAGCGACAGCAATTAAACCTAAAAAGACAGAACCAATAACAATAACTCGATTGATTAGATATTTAAGACGTTTTTCAGTGGAAATACCAGGACGAATGCCAGGGATAAAACCACCTGATTTTCTTAATTCATCAGCAATATCTTTTGGTTTAAAAATGACAGAGGTATAAAAGAAGGTGAAGCCCATGACTAAGAAAAAGTAAAAAGCCATATAAATATAGCCATCGGTTTTAAAAATATTAGCGAAAGTAGTAGCCGCTGAAGCAATAAATTGATTTGGAACTTTACCTAAAAACTGACCTAAGAGAGAAGGAACAGTAGCCAGAGAAACAGCAAAGATGATTGGCATAACTCCAGCGGTATTTATTTTTATTGGAAGATATGTCGATTGACCTCGCTTAGCATAATTTATAGGAACACGAAGAATTGATTCTTCAACTAGAACTATGCAAAAAATTAGAGCAATAGCAAGAGCAGCTAGAATAATTATATTTAAGGTATTTTGAGGATTAGAAAAATCGGTAACACTAAAGGTTTGAATAAAACTGATAGGAAGACGCGAAATAATACCAGCAAAGATAAGCATGGAAATACCGTTGCCGACTCCATAAATGTTAACCATTTCCCCAAGAAAAATCATAATCATGGTTCCGGCCAACATACTAAAAATCATACCGGCCACGGTCAGAGGGTTGAAATCAGTAATTATATTTTGAGATCTTAAGATAGTGAACATACCAAAACCATTAATGATGGCAAAAGGGATAGTGGCAATGCGGATGTATTGATTGATCTTGGCACGACCATATTCACCTTCTTTTTGAAGTTCTTCAATTTGAGGAACAACCAAAGCTAAAAGCTGCATCATAACTGAAGCATTAATGTAAGGAGATAAACCTAGAGCGGCAATAGAGAAATTGGCCAATGTTCCACCTGAAAAAATATCAATAAGAGAAAGTAACTGATTTTGAGAAAAAAATTGCTTTAAGAGAGTTAAATTTACACCAGGAACTGGAATATGGGCGATTAAGCGAAAAAAAACTAAAAGTAGAATAGTAATAATTAATTTTTTCCTAAAGATAGGAGTTTTTAGACCTTCGACGTATAAGAGAAGTGATTTGGCTATCAAATTCATTAATCTATATTACCACCTGCTGCTATAATTTTGTCTTTGGCAACTTTTGAGAAAGAAACACCTTTAAAAGTTAAAGATTTAGTAATAGTACCAATAGCTAAAATTTTGAAATAAGAATTGAAATTATTAAAAGATATTTTAGATTTTTTGGCAATTGAAGCTGTGTCAACAACATCATTAGTTTTGAACCATTTTTCAATTTGATCTAAAGTGATATTAACAGCTCTATTTTGACTGTGAAGACGATGTTTACCTCTTAAAAAAGGAAGCCTCTTAATCCAAGATTTTTTATTTTTTGTACCAGCAAAAGCTAAATCTGTTGAACCTCTAGCTTTATCACCTTTAGCACCACGACCAGAAGTGTGACCGCCAAGACCTGAGCCAATGCCACGACCGCAACGTCGGGCAGGTTTTTGAGTAATTTTAGTTAGTTTAGTTAAGATTTCCATATTATTTTTTGAGAGTAGAGAGAGCTTTAAGAGTTGCCCAAACATTAATTGATTTATTTTTAGAACCAATGATTTTACTAACAATATCTTTTATCCCTGCCAATTCGACAACAAATCTAACTGGACCTCCAGCAATAAGACCACTTCCCTCTTTTCCTGGTCTAATCATAACGATGGCACCTTTAAACTTTAACTGAACAGAACCAGAAATAGTACCGTTGGTAATAGGAATAGTAATTAAACTTTTTTGAGCTTTTTTAATACCTTTTTGAATAGCATCAGCAACACTTTTAGCCTTACCTAAACCAACACCAACTCGGCTTTTTTTGTCACCAGAAACAACAAGAGCAGTAAAGTGGATTTGATTTCCACCTTTGGTCTTTTTAGATACTCTTTTAATTTCGACAACTTTGTCAGTAAATTCACTGACTGGTTTTTCAAATTTTTGATATTGTTGATTATTATTCATAAAATTAAAAATTTAAACCTTTGGAACGAGCACCATCAGCGAGAGCTTTAACTCGACCATGATAATGGTAAAGACCGCGATCAAATCTAACTTTGATAATCTTTTTTTCTAAAGCAATGATAGCAATTTTTTCACCAACAGCAATAGCTTTCTCGGTTTTAGTACCTTTGTCTAATTTTAAAGTTTTAGTAGAAGTGGAAACTAAGGTTTTTCCATGCTTATCATCGATAATTTGAGCCCAAATATGTTGATTGCTTCTAAAAACAGTCAAACGAGGAACACCTAAATTTAAAGCTAGTTTTGATCTAACTCTATTTTGTCTTCTTTTTTTTGAATTATGTATAATCATTTTATTTTTTAGGCTTTAGCTTTTTTACCAGCTTTAAGTTTAATAAATTCATCAACATATCTAATACCTTTACCCTTGTAAGGTTCTGGTGGTCTAATTTTGCGAATATTACTAGCAACTTGACCAACATGAGTTTTATTGGTTCCAGTAACAATAACTTTTGTATCTTCTGGAACTTCAAAGAAAACACCAGCTGGAGCTTCAACATCAACGTGATGGATAAAACCAACATTAAGTCTAATTTTGTTACCCATTAGGGCAACTTTATAACCAGTGCCTCTAATTTCAAGTTCTTTTTTCCAAAGCTCCACAACACCTTTGATCATATTATTTAAATGAGCTCTGGTAGTGCCATGATTGGCTTTAGTTTTTTTATCTTCAGAAGCGCGAGTAACAATAACTTGATTGTCTTTGATTTCAACGTTAATTTTGATAGGTAAATTTAATTTTAATTCACCTTTTGGACCAGTAACAGTGACAATGTTGTTTTCAGCAACAACATTGACTTCGGTTGGAATATTAATTAATTGTTTTCCTATTCTTGACATAAAGGTTTACCAAATTTCGGCAATAATTTCTCCACCTAAACCTTTGCTTTTAGCCTCTTTTTGAGACATAACACCTGCAGAAGTGGAAACAATGATTAATGACCTAGGGTTTTTACCCCAAGGAAGGGATGATTTTTTTTCATAAATACGACAACCTGGAGTAGAAAAAAGACGAACATCACTAACTCGACCTTCGTTATTATCGTAGGTAAGAGTAATTGTCATGGTTTTTTTAACTTCACCTTTAATATTAAAATCGGTAATAAAGCCAGTTTTTTTTAAGAGAGTTGCCATAGCGATACAAAAATTAGAAACTGGAGCAGAAATAGTTTTTCTTCCAGCTTTATAGCCATTTTTAATTCTAATTAAGAAGTCGATAGATGTTGATTGATGCATATTTTTATTTACCAGCTGGCTTTTTTAACACCAGGAAGCATTCCTTGATGAGCTAACCTGCGAAAGCAAAGTCGACAAATGCCAAATAAACGAATAAAACCACGAGGTCGACCACAAATGTGACATCGATTGTGATGTCTGCAACTGTATTTTAATTTTTTGTCTTCTCTGACAATTTTTGCTATAGTAGCCATAATTTATTTTATTTTTTCTCGAAAGGAAAACCTAAAGCTGATAATAACATTTTTGCTTCTTCTTTTGAAGAGGCATTAATATTCATAGTAACTTGAACTGATCGAATTTGTTTAACTTTATCCAAATTAATCTCTGGAAAAAAGGTTTGATCTTTAAGAGTTAAATTATAATTACCTTCAGAATCGAAAGCTGTAGATGGTAAACCTTTAAAATCGCGAAGGCGAGGTAAAACTAGATTGAATAATTTTTCAACAAAATCATACATTCTGGCTCCTCGAAGAGTAACTTTGAGAGCTAATGGATCATTTTCTCTGATTTTGAAAGAAGAAACGGCCTTTTTAGCCTTACAAAGCTTTGGTTTTTGACCAACAATAGCGATTAATTCTTCAATGGCAGCATCTAAAGATTCTTGACTTTCACGAGCATCGGGAACACGATAATTGACAACTACTTTTTTTAATTTTGGTAAAGAAAAGACATTTCTTTTTTTACCAAGAGCGTTAATCAAATTTTCTTTAATAGTGGTTTCAATGGTTGTTTTTAACATAATTATTTTTTGATAGTAAGATTATTTAAAATAGTCTTACATTTACGACAAATTCTGGATTTTTCACCTGATTTATCAATTTGATAAGCAACTCTAATGATTTTTTTACAATTAGGACAAATTAAACCCACTTTAGAAACCGTCATAGCTCTTTCTTTTTCAACAATAGAACCTGGCTTACCTTGAGATGGTTTAATATGTTTTTTATATAAATTTAAACCTTTAATGACAACTTTATCTTTTTTAGGCATGGTTTTAACAATAAGTCCTTCACGACCTTTGTCTTTTCCAATTAAAATTTTGACAGTATCACCTTTTAATATTTTCATAATTAGTAGACCTCCCCGGCCATAGAAGCAATTTTATTAAAACCTAAATCTTTAATTTCACGAGCAATTGGTCCAAAAATTCTGGTACCTCGTGGATTGTTTTGGGAATCAATAATAACACCAGCATTATCGTTAAAGCGAATATATGAACCATCAGCTCGACCAAATTCTTTTTTAGTACGAACAATAACCATTTTGACTTTTTCTTTTTTCTTAACTAAGCCATTTGGGATAGCCTCCATAACAACAGCCATAACAGTGTCACCAATGGTACCTTTCTTGTGAAAATGACCTTTGTAAACATGGATAACTTGGACAGATTTAGCTCCACAATTATCGGCTGGTTTGATAATACTTCTTAGTTGAATCATATATTTAAGCCTTCTTGATGATGGCTAAAGTAGTAAATCTTTTAAGCTTGCTTAAAGGTCGGGTTTCTCTGACCTTAACAATGTCCCCTATTTTAGCTAATAAATTATTTTCGGCATAAATATTTTTATGCTTTCTAACAATCTTTTTGTAAAGTGGATGACGGTTAGTGTATTCAAGAGAGACGACAATAGTGTTGGTCATTTTATCAGAAACGACGCTACCTTCAAATGTCTTACCATTTTTATTAATTTTATTTATCATTTTTCTTTTCTTGAATAAGAGTTGAGATTAAAGAAATCTCATATTTAATTTTCGCAAAGACAGAAGTGTCTTTTTGATTTCCAGTGGCCTGTTTAGCCTTGGTTTCAATAAATTTCTTTCGAAGATCTAAAAGATTTTTTAATAGTTCCTCAACACTTTTTTGTCTGTAGGAAATTTTATCAGTTTTTTTCATAAAATCTACCCCTATTTTCGATTAACGATTTTGCATTTAACTGGTAACTTAGCAGCGGCTAATTTTAAACCTTTTCGAGCTTCAATTTCGGTAACACCGGAAACTTCGAAAATAACTCGACCTGGCTTAACAACAGCAACATAACCTTTAACATCGCCTTTACCAGCACCCATAGTTCCAGTACCTTTTTCAGTAATTGGTTTGTCTGGAAAGATTCTAACCCACATACGACCATTTCTTTTGGTTGAATGAGAAATAGCACGACGAGCAGCTTCTAATTGATTGGCAGTAATCCAACTACATTCCATAGACTTAAGACCATATTCACCAAAAGCAACTAAATTACCTTTAGAATTACCTCTCATTTTACCTCTGAATTGTTTTCTATATTTGGTTCTACTTGGTTGTAACATAATTATTTAGCCTAAACATAAATAAACTTTAACTCCAATATAACCGGATCTGGTTAAAGATGGGCATTCATGATAGTCAATGTGTGAACGAATTGTACTTAACGGAACTGTGCCTTCAGAAAATTTTTCTCGGCGACCGATTTCGGCACCATTGATACGTCCAGAAAGAATAATTTTAATACCTTTAGCACCTGAAGAAATAGACCTCTCCATGGCTGATAAAACAACTCGACGATAAGGCATTCTTTTGGTTAATTGAAAAGCAATTTTTTCAGCAATTAATTTAGCAGAAAGATCAGCATGTTTAAATTCTTCAACTTGTATTTCAATTCCTTGTTTACCGCTATCTTTGAAAAGAACTTTTTGAACTTCTTTTTTGATAGTTTCTAATTCTTTACCACCACGACCGATAACTAAACCAGGTCGAGAAACAACTAAAATCAATTTTATCTTTTTAACAGAACGTTCAATTCTAATAGAAACAATTCCAGCTGAACTAAATTTGCTTTGAATAAAATCTCTAATTTTTTTATCTTCTAAAAGATAGATGGCGTATTTTTTGGCGCCAGCATACCAAGAAGATTGCCATTGAGGGCTATTTTTGACTGTTTCTAGTCTAAAACCAATTGGATTAATTTTTTGACCCATAATTATTTTTGATTACCTTTAACATGTATAACAAGTCGACTGTGTCTTTTTTGAATAAGACCTCTGGCAAATCTAGAACCATGGGCTTTGTCCATGCGCTTGATTTTTAAAGCTTCGTCAACTTTAATAAGATCGAATTTTAAAGAGTTAGTATCGAGATTGAAATTGTTTTTAGCATCAGCAATAACATTTTGAAGTGCTTTGATTATAATTCTGGCAGCTTTAGTATTGGTGAATTTAAGCCTATTTAAAGCTTCGTTTGGAGACAATTTTTTAATATTGTCGACTAGAAGTCTTAATTTACGAGGAGAAATCATGACATTTTTATTAAGATATTTAGCAATTTTACTGGTAGATACTTCAATTTTTGGAGTTTCAATAACATTTGAAACTGCCTTAACTTCAGCTTTTTTAACGGTTGGAGTTTTGGTTTTAGTAATTTTTTTAATTTCTTTTGGCATAATTATTTACGTCTTTTCAATAACTCGTTTAACAACACGTCCATGACCTTTAAAGGTACGAGTAGCGGAGAATTCACCTAAGCGATGTCCAACCATATCTTCGGTAACATAGACGTTAATAAATTTTTTACCATTATGAACTTCGAAGTTTTTTCCAACAAACTCTGGAGGAATTTGACTTCTTCTAGCCCATGTTTTGATGGCCTCGGTACCGCCCTTGGCTACTTTTTTAAGTAGATTTTGATCGATATATGGACCTTTTTTAGAACTTCTTGACATTATGGTCTACGTTTAACAATTAATTTATTGGAAACTTTTTTATGTTTTCTGGTTCTTTTAAAAGCAGATTTACCCCATGGTGTTTTTGGATGCATACCAATAGAGCTTCGCCCTTCACCACCACCGTGTGGATGAGAATGAGGGTTTTGAGCCACACCTCTAACAGTTGGACGAATACCTCGAAGACGAGATTGACCAGCTTTAGTAAGTTTTTGGGTTGAATGTTCTGAATTACCAACCTGACCAATAGTGGCAAAGCCTTCAGAATTGAAGATTCTGATTTCGCCTGAAGGAAGCTTAATGGTGGCTTTTTTCCCATCTATGCTTTGAACATAAGCAGCACTACCAGCACTTTTAATTAATTGAGCACCTTTACCAATTTTGAAAGATAAACAATGAATAGGAATACCCACTGGAATATTTTTGAGAGGTAGACAATTACCATCTTTAATTGGAGCATTAACTGAAGAAACAACAGTATCTCCAACTTTTAAAGCAGTAGGAGCTAAAATGAATGACTTTTCACCGTCTGCATAGGACAAAAGAGCAATATCTGCTGTTCTACCTGGATCGTATTCAATAGAGATAACCTTGGCGGTTATGTCGAGCTTATTTCTTTTCCAATCGATGATTCTTAAAAAACGTTTTTGTTCACCACCGCGATGTCTAATGGAAATATGACCTTGAGCATCTCGGCCGCTAGTTTTTTTCTTAATAGTTAATAAGGATCGAATTCTGGTCATAAATTATTTGGTATTTAGTTTTAATAATTCAATTTTTTTAGTTTTATCAACAGTGATAATAGCCTTTTTAAGATCAGACTTTTTGATTGGTAATCTTTTTTTCCAATCAGTTTTATTTTTACCCTTAATAAGAACTGTGTTGATACTTAAAGATTTAAGGTCAAAAACAGATTCAAAAGACTCTTTAATTTGACCTTTAGTGGCGGTTTTTTTAACCCAGAAGGTATATTTACCACTTTCTTGTTGAGCCAAAGTCTTTTCGGTAAAAACTGGTTTTAAAACTATTAAATTAGATTTCATATTTATTTAGAAAAACTTTCAATGGTCTTTTTACTAATAATCAAAAAATTTTGATTAGAAAGATCATAAACGTTTAATGACTTTAGAGACAAAAGATTAGTTTTAGGAACATTTCCAAAAGCTCTTTTAACATTTGGAAGGGTTTTAGTAGTTATAATCCCAACTTTTGAACTTTTTGATAATACTTCATCCAAAGCTCTAAGTCCAGTAAGTAATTTGATTCCTTCCTTAACTTTTGGAGTTAGTTCTTTAAAAGAATCGATGATTATAATTTTTTTATCTTGAGCAAATTTGGTTAAGACAGAATTAAGGGCGACAACTTTCATTTTTTTACTAAGTCTAAGGGAATAGTTTTGTTTACCATCTGGACCCATAGCACTACCACCACCAACGAAAATTGGAGCAGTTCTATTGCCGTGACGAGCACGACCAGTACCTTTTTGAGCCCAAACTTTTTGCCTTGTTCCTGCAACTTCAGATCTGGTTTTTGCCTTAGCAAATGAAGATCTTTGATTTGCAAGATAAACGCGAATAGCTTGAGAAATTAATTTTTCAGAGATTTTTGTATCAAAGATTTCCTTTGGTAAGGACATTTCTTCAACTTTTTCAGCTTTAATATTATAGATTTGAGCTTTCATATTTAGACTTTGGTGATGGTTATCCAAGAATTAAAATGTCCAGGAAAAGAACCACTAATTAATATTTCATTATTTTCAGAATTGATAGAAATGATTTTTAAATTCTCAATGGTCTTATTAACATTACCAAAATGTCCTGGCATTTTTTTACCACGAACAACTTTACTTGGAGTTTGAGCACCGATAGAACCTGGATGACGGACACGATCAGAAGAACCACGAATTGGTTGCTTTTTAAAACCCCATCTTTTGATAACACCAGCAAATCCATGACCTTTGGAAATACCGGTAATATCAACTTCCTCACCAACAGTAAAAACTGAATCAAAAGAAATATTACTACCAATTTCTGGAATCTGATCAGAGGTTAAGTTAAACTCTTGAAAACCTTTTGGGCTAATTTCAATCTTTAATTTATTTAACTTAGTAGAAGTAGATTTATCGAGTTTTTTTCGTTGACCATAAGCAACTTGAACAGCCTGATAATCATCTTTTTCTTTGTTTTTAATTTGAGTGACAATTAGTGGCAAAGCAATACATTTAGTGACAGCAATTCTCTTGCCGGCTTCAGTGTATACGCTGGTCATTTGACCTTTTTTAACGAGAAATCCTGAAATCATAGTTTTACATTTTAACTTCTATTTCCACACCAGATGGTAAATCTAAATGCTGAAGACTATCCACAGTTCGAAGACTGGTATTCGAGATATCGATAAGACGCTTGTGTGTAAGCACTTGGAAGTGTTCACGAGCATTTTTGTCGGTATGAGGACTAGTAAGAACAACAATGGTTTTTCTCTCAGTTGGTAATGGAATTGGACCTTCCACCTGAGCACCAGCGGTAACCGCAGTCTCGACGATTTTAATCGCAGCCTCATCTATGAGACGATGATCGAAAGATTTTAATCGAATTCGAATACGGTTACCTTTGGCCATATTTATTTAATAACCTTAGTAATAGCACCTGCTCCAACAGTCAAACCACCTTCGCGAATAGCGAATCTTTGACCATCTTGCATAGCAACAGGTTTTATTAATTTAACAATAACGTTAGTATTATCGCCTGGCATAACCATTTCAATACCTTCTGGTAAAGTGATGTCGCCGGTTACATCAGTAGTTCTGATGAAAACTTGAGGACGGTAACCACTAAAAATTGGAGTATGTCGACCACCTTCTTCTTTTTTAAGTAAAAGAACTTGAGCTTCAAACTCGGTATGAGGAGTAATTGATCCTGGTTTAGCTAAAACTTGACCTCTTTCAATGTCATCTTTTTCTACACCTCGGAGCAATAATCCAACGTTGTCACCTGCCTGACCTTGATCAAGAAGCTTGTGAAACATTTCAACACCAGTAACAACAGCTTTTTTAGTATCTCTTAAACCAACGATTTCAACTTCATCATTAATTTTGATAATACCTTTTTCGATTCTACCAGTGGCAACAGTTCCTCTTCCTTTAATAGAAAAGACGTCTTCAATAGGCATTAAGAAAGGTTTATCTAACTCACGAACAGGTTCAGGAATATAAGTATCAAGAGCATTCATTAATTTCTTAATGGATTCAATACCTTCAGCATCACCATTGAGAGCTTTTAAAGCAGAACCTTGAATAATTGGGATTTCGTCGCCTGGATAACCGTATTTAGTTAATAAATCTCGGATTTCCATTTCAACTAATTCTAAAAATTCAGGATCGGAAACCAAATCAACCTTGTTTAAGAAAACAACCAAATTTGGAACGCCGACTTGTTTAGCTAATAAAATGTGTTCTCGGGTTTGAGGCATTGGACCATCTGGTGCGGAAACAACAAGAATAGAACCATCCATTTGAGCAGCACCGGTGATCATGTTTTTGACATAATCAGCGTGTCCTGGACAATCGATATGAGCATAATGTCTTTTATCAGATTCGTATTCGATATGAGAGATAGCAATGGTGACGATTTTAGAAGCGTCACGAACTGTACCACCCTTAGCGATATCTGCATAAGATTTTGAACTACCTTGAACTTTGGAAATAGCGGCGGTTAAAGTGGTTTTACCATGATCGACGTGACCAATAGTACCAACATTGACGTGTGGCTTATTTCTTTGAAAAGTATCTGCCATTTGTTTTTTCTCCTTTTTTATTGTCTTTTTTAGACTAAAAAATGAATTAATAATTTAAGATTAAAATGCTTTTAGATTGTATCAGCTAGCCATGAGCTTTGCAACATACAAAAAGAAGCAATTTAATGCTGTTTTTAGAAAATAATTTATCTAAATCGAGTTAATCAAAATTTTACCATAGATAACTAATAAAGTTTGGGGATAGAAAGCAAAAAACACCCCTACAAAGGCAGGGGTGTTAAATATTTATTAATATTTTGATTAACCGGTTGTTTTAGTGGTTAATTTTTCTTGAATATCACGAGGGACTGGATCGTAGCGGCAAGGTTCCATATAAAATGAACCTCTGCCTTGAGTTAAACTTCGGATAACAGTGGCGTAACCACTGATAGTTTCAAGAGGAACAAAAGCATGAATAGTAGTAAAACCATGACTATCTTCAGTTCCATTGATTTGACCACGTCTTGAAGAAAGGTCACCAATAACAGATCCTAAAAATTCAGATGGGGTATTGACTTCAAATTTCATAATTGGTTCAAGTATCAAAGGTTTAGCTGCAGTAAATGCGTCTTTAATAGCATAAGCACCAGCTAATTTGAATGACATTTCAGAAGAGTCGACATCGTGATATGTTCCATCGTAGACAGTAACTTTAATGTCGGTGGCTGGAAATCCAGCAATAATACCTTTAGTTAGGGTTTCTTTGACACCTTTTTCAATAGCAGGAATAAAGTTGGCAGGAATTGCTCCACCTTTGACACCATTAATAAATTCATAGCCTTCACCTCTTTCTTTAGGTTCAACGTGAATTTTACAATGACCATATTGACCATGACCACCAGATTGATGAATGTACTTACCTTCACCATCAGCATTAGCAGAAATAGTTTCCCGATAAGCAACCTGAGGAGAACCGGTTTTAACATTAACACCAAATTCTTTTTTTAAACGGTCAACAATAATTTCAAGATAAAGTTCACCCATACCAGCAATAATAGTTTGACCAGTTTCTTGATTATAAGTAACTTTAAAAGTAGGATCTTCAATAGCTAAACGGTTTAAAGCAGCTCCCATTTTTTCTTGATCATCAGAAGTGGCTGGTTCAATAGAAAGAGAAATAACTGGTTCAGCAAACTGAATTGGAGATAAAGAAATGATATTGTTATCGTCACAAAGAGTGTCACCGGTAGTAGATTCTTTAAGACCAATACAGGCAACGATTTCTCCAGCAAAACCTTCTTCAATACCTTCTCTTTTATCAGCATGCATCAACAATAGACGACCAATACGTTCTGATTTTTGCTTAGTGGTATTGTAGACTTCAGTTCCGGCTTTTAAAGTTCCAGAATAAACTCTAACATAAGATAGAGTACCGACATGTGGATCTGATTGAACTTTAAATAAAAGAGCTGATAGTGGGTCACTTTTAATAGGTTTTCGAGTTAAAACTTCATTATTTTCTGGATTGTAACCTTCGATTGGAGGTAAATCTAAAGGAGAAGGAAGATAGTCAACGATACCATCTAAGATTGGATGAATACCTTTATTTCTCCAAGCAGCACCACAATAAACAGGAAAAAGTTTTCGATCAATAGTTGCTTTTCTGAGAGTAGCTTTTAATTCAGAAACAGAAATTTCTTCATCATTTAAGAATTTTTCCATCAAAATTTCATCTTCACCGGCAATTTTTTCAACCATAACAGCTCTAGATTTAATAGCCTTATCTTTATATTCGTCAGTAATATCTTTAGTAGTAAATTCCATACCTTGTTCATCCTTATCGTAAACAATCATTTTCATATTCATAAGATCAATAACTCCAACATGGTTATGTTCTTCACCGACTGGAATAACAACTGGAACGATAGGAGCATGAAGTTTTTCAGTAATACTATTTAAAGTTCCTTGAAAAGAAGCACCAATTTTATCCATCTTATTAACAAAAGCAATTCGAGGAACACCATATTTATCGGCTTGTCGCCAAACAGTTTCAGATTGAGCTTGAACACCAGCGTTACCATCAAAAATCATAATGGCACCATCAAGAACACGAAGAGAACGTTCAACTTCGGCAGTAAAATCGACATGCCCTGGAGTATCGATAATGTTTAAACGATAATCATGCCAAAAAGTAGTCACACAAGCAGATTGGATGGTAATACCTCTTTCTTTTTCTTGAACCATGGAATCGGTAGTAGTAGTGCCAGAATCAACAGATCCGATTTTATGAATTTTTCCAGTATAAAAAAGAAGACGTTCAGTGGTAGTAGTTTTACCACCATCAATATGAGCAATAATTCCAATATTTCGGACTTTATCCATAGGAACTTCTCGATTTTTAGTAAGTTTAATTTGTTCAGCCATATATTTAGATTTCAGATCTCAGATTTCAGATCTCAGATACTAATTTAATTAATTATATAAAAAATAATAAAAACCGTTGCAGTTAAGCAACAGCGGATGGACTTATGATACCATAGTGGATATTGAATATGAATAGTCGAAAAGTGGCAATTATTGGCGCAGGAATCGGTGGTTTGACCGCCGGATATGAATTATCCCAAAAAGGATATGTTGTGACTGTTTTTGAAAAAGAAAAAGAAATTGGCGGATTATTGTCTAAATTTGAAATGGCTGGTAAAAACTTGGAAAAAACATATCATCATATTTTTAAAACAGATAAAGAAATAATTAGTTTGATTAAAGAATTGGGATTAATTGATAAATTGAAATGGTACAAAAGCTCTACTAGTATTTATAGTACTGATAAATTTTACCCATTTAATGGCGTAATTGATCTATTAAAATTTGAAAAATTGGATTTAATTAGTAAATTTAGATTGGGTTTAGTTTATTTATGGCTTAAATTTGATAAAAACTGGCAAAAATATAAAAAAATTACAGCAACAGATTGGATTAAAAAATGGGCTGGGAAAAGAGCTTATGAAATAATTTGGAAGCCACTTTTGAAAGGAAAATTCCATGAATATTATAATAAAGTGTCAATGGCTTGGTTGTGGGCCAGAATTCATACTCGAGGTGGATCGAAAAATGAAAAAGGAGAAGAAGTTTTGGGTTATTTGGATGGAGGGTTTGGACAAATTAATAACAAATTAGCTAAAAATCTTAATGTAAAAACCCTCTGTCCTTCGGACATCTCCCTTGACAGGGCGACTTCTGATTTTGATATTGTAATTGATACTCGACCGATTAAAGATGTTGATTATATTGGGGCGGTGGATATAGTTTTTTCATCGAAACAAAGTTTAAGTAATTATTATTGGCATAATATTAATGATTTTAAATCCCCTTTCTTAGTGATGGTTCAACATACTAATTTAATGGGGAATAAAAATTATAACGGTAAAAATATTTATTACCTGGGAACTTATGTGCCGCAAAATCATAAATATTTTAAAGTTTCTGATAAGGAAATTGAAAAAGAATGGTTTGATTATTTAAAGAAAATTAAACCTGAATTTGATGAAAAACAGGTTTGGGAAAAGAAAGTATTCAGATTTAAAAATGCTCAACATATAGTAACTACAAACTATAAAGTGCCAAGTTATAAAGTTGGAGAAAAAACATATCGACTAAATTTTGCTCAAATTTATCCGGAAGATAGGGGGATTAATTTTGCAGTAAAAGAAGCAAAAAAGTTAGCTATGATGATTGGTTAATTCTTTAGTTAAGTTTACAAGTTCTTTTGATTTTTCTTCATCAGTTACAGTTTTTGTTACTTTCTTTTTATCAACTAATAAAACTTGACTAATTTCTTCTCTTTTTATATATCCATTTATTAAAACTTCATTTTCATCAGTGTGTGAATCTATAGTAATTCTGTCTTCAGAAACATCAATAATTAAAATAGCACCAAGATTTACACCAGTACTATTGAAAGCTTCAAAGGGATCTGTGGTAGTGGCAACCCAAGGAGAAGAACCAACATCACCTCTAATAGCATGTTGATGTTGAATAATGAGATTGCTTCTAAAATCCTGATAAAAAGGATGTGGTGTTTCAATTATAAAATTATTTAAACTTATTTTTTTAGATTCATCGATTAATTTTTGATAATTTTGAAGAGTTGGTTCTTGAGCAATGGTTTCAACAATTGGAGCTATTTCTTGACTGGTTTTAATATCTCTATTTTGATCAATAAAACGCATCATATTAGAGGTTTGATTATCTAAAGACTCTGAAGTGAAATTATTAATGCCACGATAAACCCGGATAGTTCCTAGTTTTGGATATTGATTATAAACAATGGCAGTTTCTATCCCAAAAAGATGGGAATATTTTTCATCCAATTTAATTTTTATGCCTTCATTTTTACTAGGGTTAATGTCTGGTAAAACTCCTTCACTATTTTCCATAATTTAATTGGTTTTTAATTTTTTCTAGACCTTCGGCTAATGTTTTGAAATTTAAACCAAGATCTTTAGCTTTTTGATTTGAAGTGATTAATTTTTTTTGCCAAGGGCGACTGCCTTCTGGTTGAGATTTAATGAATTCTTCTAAACTGCTTTGCGAAATTAAATCTTTATTTAAATTAAAAACTTTGGCAATTTCTAAACACATTTCGTAAGGCGAATGAGAAGAAGAGCCGACTAAATGATAAATTCCAGTGCTTTTATTTTCAATAAAATAGCCTAAAGATTGCGCAATATCATCGACAAAAGTGTATGTACAAATTTGATCGGAAAACATTTTAACTGGTTCATTGTTTTGAAGTTTTGTTAAAACTTTTCGAATGATGTCGACTTTTGGTTCAAATTTAGCTCGATAAGGATAGGTGATTCGGGAAATATTATAGTTTTGATAACCTGAATCTAAAATAACTTTTTCGCCTAAATATTTGGTTTCACCATACCATTCAATTGGATTTGGAGTGTCAGTTTCGATATAAGGAGTGATTTTGGTGCCATCAAAAACGAAATCGGTGGAAATATAGATTAATTGTTGATTATATTTTTGAGCTAAATTTAAAATATTTCGAGTGCCTTCGACATTAAGTTGATAACAAATGTCAGATTTATCTCCTTTTTGCTCCCAGGCGGCATTGGTGTCGGTAAAAGCAGCTAAATGAAGAATAGTAACAGCGTCTTTGTTTTTTTCAAAAGCAGTGGCTAAATTTTCTTTATCTAGAATATTAACGCCAGAATCTAGGGAAAAATCGACAAATTCAAATCTATCACTTAACAATTCTTTAATACGACTGCCAACTAAACCTGAAAGGCCGGTGCCAATTATTTTTTGCATAAATTAAATCCCTCTCGGCTTTCGCCGTTTCTCCCTTTGATAAAAGGGAGACTAAAAAATATTTAAATTTTTAATCTCTGAAAGAGTTGGCCAGAGTTTGTCTTTTTCCGACAAAATTAAATTTTCGACCTGGGGCCAATCTATATTGACTTCAGGATCATTCCAAAGCAAACCACCTTCTGACTCTTTATTATAAAAATCACTACATTTGTATTGAAACTCAGCAACGTCGCTTAAAACTAAAAATCCGTGAGCAAAACCTTTTGGAATAAAAACCATTTTTTTGTTTTCTTCAGTGATTAAAACTAATTCGTGTTGGCCAAAAGTTGGAGAGTCTTTACGAATATCAACGACAACATCCAAAACCTCTCCTCGAGTGCAACGAATTAGTTTATCTTGAGCAAAGGGTGGTTTTTGAAAATGAAGACCACGAAGAACACCTTTAGTTGACCTGGAGTGATTATCTTGAACAAATTCGATATCAATACCATTTTCAGTAAAAACTTTTTTGGAGTATGTTTCCATAAAAAAACCTCTTTCGTCGGTAAAAACTGATGGCTCAATAATAATTAATCCATCTATTTTGGATTTAATGAAGTTTGGCATTATTTTTTTAAACTATTTAATTTAACGTAAAATTCTTCAGCTTCTTTTTTGGTTTCTTGCCACCAAGTTTGGTTTTGAGTGTACCAGTCGACAGTTTGTTTCATTCCAGATTCAAGATCATATTTTGGTTCCCAAGCTAATTCTTTATTAATTTTATCCCAATTTACGGAATAATTATCGTGAGCTGGACGATCAGCAACATATTCAATTGATTCTTCATTCTTATTCATTAATTTTAAAAGCAAACGGACTAAATCCATATTGGAAGTGCCTTTTTTAAGACCACCAACACAATAAGTCTCCCCTATTTTTCCATTTAATAAAATCAATTCAATGGCACGACAATGATCTTCGACATGAAGCCAATCACGGAAATTTAAACCTTGACCATAAACTTTAATTTTGTCACCACTTAAAAGATTAGTGATGGAACGAGGAATCATTTTTTCTGGATGTTGATAAGGACCGTAATTGTTGGAACAATTACTAATAGTGATTGGTAATCCAAAAGTCTTATAAAAAGATCGGACTAGATGGTCTGAAGAAGCTTTGGAAGCAGAATAAGGGCTGGAGGGATCATAAGGAGTAGTTTCATTAAACTGACTAACAGTATCTTCTAAAGCAATAGTGCCAAAAACTTCATCAGTGGAAATATGGTGGAAGCGAACATTGTATTTTTTGGCGGCCATTAAAAGATTATAGGTGCCAAGAACATTAGTTCGGACAAAAAGAGAAGGATCATCAATAGATCGGTCAACATGAGATTCGGCGGCAAAATGGACAATAGTTTGAACTTGAGAAACTAATTCATCAACTATTTTTTCATCTAAAATATCACCTTGGACAAATTTGTAGTTAGGAGAATTTTCAAATTCAACTAAATTGCGAGGATTGGCAGCATAAGTCATCTTGTCGAGATTGGTTATCGAATCTTCGGGATGATTTTTGAACCAATACTTAATAAAATTCGAACCAATAAAACCGCAACCACCAGTGATTAAAATTTTCATAGTAAGGTCATTTTAATCTAAAAGGGGTATAAAAAGCAAGCTTATAAGAACAAAAAATCCCCCGCTTGTGCGAGGGATTTAATTTACTTAAAAATTTTATTCAGCTGGGGTGGCAGTTGGAGCTTTGGTGACAGTTGGAGTAACTTTGGTGGTAGTAGAAGCACCAGTGCTTAGATCGGTTCCGATGGTAAAAACTGCATCGTAGGTGGCAGTTTTAGCAAGATCGGTTGTGTAAGTGCTTGGGAAGCTAGTGACTAATTTTGATTCAAAATAAGCAGAAGTGCTAGCAGCTTTAACTTGAACTGAATTTTCAGTAGCAGTAGTTTTGGCATTACCGACAGAAATGTTTTCAAATCCAAGAGCAACTAGGGTAGCTTTTAGGGTAGCAGCTTGACCATTGATATCAGTGGCGTTTAAAACTTGAATTTTTATTTTTTTGTCAATTTCGGCAATAGTTGGGCTTGGAGTAGGAATTTCAGTTGGAGTAATATTTTCAGTTATTTCACTTTGGGTTTCGTTTAGACTTTCAGTCTCACTGTTGTTTTTATTTAAAACCATCCAAATAACAACTGAAGCGAGAGCGGCAGTAAAAATAAAAACTGCGATAATTGGTAAAAGATTTCTTTTTTTGTTTTCCATATTTTTTTGGGATGAACTAATATTGGTTGATGGCTTTATTATATCAGTATTATAGGAAATAGAGCTAGTTATTTCTCCTAAGACTGGTAAAGGCAAATTTGAAGCTCTTGAAAGGCTTTGAGCAATTTGTGATTCACTATAAATAGTTTTATCCATTTCGGTGGTGGTAATAATTTCAAGATCTCGACCTTCGGGAATATAAATTTTTTTGGTAATACTAGAAAAATAGAAGTTAGAATAATTAACTATTTTTTGGATATCGAGACTTGGTCCTTTAATATTTACAGTTAAATAAACTGAATTATTTTTTGAAAGCAATAGAGTATATTCTTGATCGTTTAGAGGGTAAATTAAAAAGAATTCCTGTTTGTAAATTGAAGAAATAGTGTTGGCAATGGCGGTGGAGACAGAAGTTAACTGATTAACCCTAACACCGATTATTTCTAAATTTGATTTAAGTTGGTCGAGTTTTGGTTTATCGTAAATAAAAGCTTGAATAATAGTTTTATCGTTAACTTGGGTTATTTTATAATCAAGAGCTTCGGGGTCAATTTGAAAAGTAACTAAGTTAGCAGCCAAACTAATGACTTCTTTTTTATCTATACTGTCAATTTTTGAATCATAAGTAAAAGATTTGGTAAAAACAACATCATCGGGGATTAAAATAGAAACGGAATCAAATTTATTTTGCTTAAAATATAGGCTAAAAGCTTCTAAATCTTTATCGCTACATTTTTGCCAAAGATTAAGATCAAAACTTAAAGTATTGTTTTCTTTACGGTCGATATAAAGTTCAACTATCTTGGCTTTAGGCCACAAAATAAGTTTTGGTTTAGAAAACAACGACATAGTTGATTATAACAAAAACGCCCCTTGGCGGGGCGTTTAAAAATTTTAAGATATTTTTTACCAACGGAGATGAGCAAAGGCTTTGTTAGCATCGGCCATTCTTTCGATTTCCAGTCTTTTACCAACAGCAGCACCTTCATTATTGAGGGCAGTTAATAGTTCGGAAACTAATTTTTCAGCAAAAGAATGATATTGTTTATTACTTTTGGCACGAGCAGCATTAATAAGCCAACGAAGAGCTAAAGAGCTTTGGCGAACTCCGCGAACTGGGGTTGGAACTTGATAAACAGCTCCACCAATTCGACGAGGCCTAACTTCGACTTTCGGTCTGATATTTTCTAAGGCTCTATCTAGAACTTCAATAATTTCCTCTTTTGGAAATTCTTTTTTGAGTAAGTCGATAGCATCGTAGACTTGTTTTTCAGCGGCAGTTCTTTTGCCATCTTTCATACAAGCGTTAATAATTTTACTAATAGTAATGTTTCCATAGATAGTATCTGGAAGTACTTCTCTAGTTTTGTTAATTCCTTTTCTAGACATATATTATTTTAATTTAATTTCTAATTTTTAATTAGGCGGTTTTGGCAACTGCTTTTTTAGCACCGTATTTACTACGAGATTGCATACGGCCAACAACTGCACCAACGTCGTATTTACCACGAATAATACGATAACGGACACCTGGTAAATCTCTAACTCTACCACCTCTAATACTGACGATACTGTGTTCGGCTAAATTGTGACCGATACCAGGAATATAGGCAGTAACAGAAGAATGATTGCTAAGTTTAACTTTGGCAATTTTTCGTAAAGCTGAATGTGGTTTTTTTGGTGTCATTGTTTTAACACTGATGACCACGCCTTTTTTGATTGGATTAATAGTAGAAATTGGTCGATTATTGATAGTATTGAAACTATTTCGAAGAGCAACAGTTCTTAACTTTTGCACTCGCTTTTTTCGACCAGTTTTTATTAGTTGGTTAGTTGTTGGCATATTTTTATATATTTTGATTTTTGCTGACAGGAATCAATCGTCCGATAATAACATTTTCCTTGAGACCAATCAAGCCGTCGACTTCAGCAAGTAAAGAAGCTTCGGTCAAAACACTAGTGGTTTGTTGGAAAGAAGCAGCAGACAACCAGGAACCAGTAGTTAAGGCAGAATTGATTAAACCGAGTAAAACTTTTTTACCAACGGCTGGTTTGCCATTTTTATTAGCTTTAGCTTTGTCGTTTGCAGCGTGGAAAACGGCAGCAGTAACAGTTTGTCCATAGAGGAAAGTTGTGTCACCTGGATCTTCAATTTTGATTTTGTCACTCATTTCTTTGACCATAACTTCTAGATGTTTATCATGAATACCAATTCCTTGAGATTCATAAACACCTTGAATGCTGTTGATTAAATATCTTTGAGCACTTTCAATGCCTCTGACTTCCATGACTTCGCGGACATCAAGAGAACCTGAGCAAAGTTGAGTTCCACTTGCGATTAAATCACCATCGGCGATTAGAAGAGTTACATTTAAAGGTAAGATGTAATTAATGACTTTAGCATTATTATCATTATCTTTACCAGTAAGCTTGATTTCGTAGCCGTCAATAGTTTCTTTAACTTTAACTTTTCCACTAATTTCGGCTAAAGGAGAAGGAACTTTTGGCATTCTGATTTCAAATAATTCTTGAACACGAGGTAAACCTTGAGTAACATCAACACCAACAACACCTCCAGTGTGTTTGGTTCGAAGAGTTAATTGAGTGCCTGGTTCACCGATGGATTGAGCAGCAATGACACCAACTGGGACACCGACTTGAACTAGTCTTCTGGTGGACAGATCCCAACCATAACATTTTTGACATAAACCAGTTTCAGAATTACAAGTTAAAGGAGAACGAATATCCACGGTAGTTATTTCGTTTTTCTCTATTAAAGCAACATCTTCGTTGTTTAACAAAGTCCCCTTCTCTATTAAAACTTTTTTGGTTTTAGAATCAATAATATCAGTAGCCAAAACTCTGCCTAAAATTCTTTTTGTAAAAGATCTTTCTCTAGTTTTTTCATTAGCATCAATGGTAATGAATTTATCAGTATGACAATCGTCCATTTTAATAATAGCTACATGAGCAGCATCAACTAGTCTTCTGGTTAAGTAACCAGCATCAGCAGTTTTCAAAGCAGTATCAGCCAAACCTTTACGGGTTCCACGAGCACCGGTAACATATTCGAAAACAGAGAGTCCTTCTCGGAAATTCGACTTGGTTGGAAGTTGAACAATTTTTCCAGTTGGATCGACCATTAAACCTCTCATACCTGAAAGCTGTTTAATTTGATCTTTAGATGCACGTTTAATACCTGCAGCAGAAATAATCCGCATTGGAGAATCAATATCTAAAGTTGCCCAAGTTTTTTCGGCAATTTCTTCGGTTTTTTCCATCCAAACGGATTGAGAAAGTCGTTTCTTTTCATCATTGCTGATTAAGCCATTTTTATAGTTTTCTTCAATTTCTGCAACATGATTATTAGCTTCGATAATAAGTTTTTCTTTTCCAGGTAAATTACCACAGTCAGCCATAGAAAGAGAAAGACCAGAAAGAGTAAATCCAATGAAACCAATGTCTTTAAGAGAATCTATTAATTTAACAGTCTTTAAACGACCAGCAATCTCGATTGATTTTACAACAAGATCATTAACTGATTTAGAACCAGCCATAGCTTCATTTAAATAAACAAATTCTTCTGGAAGAATTTGATTAAACCAAATACGACCATAAGTAGTTTTGGTTAAAACGCCATTTAATTTGACAACGATTAATTCTCTGAGAGCAATCTTTTTGGATTCGTAGGCTAATTCAACCTCTGCAGTGTCGCCAAAGATTGAAAGTCCTTCAAAAGATTCTGTCTTTTCTTTCTCAAGATCTTCAGATCTGACAGAAGTTATGTAATAACACCCGACTGCCATTTCTTGAGTTGGAACAGAAACTGGATTACCGTCTGATGGTTTAAGCAAATTGTGGGATGGCAACATCAATCTTTTAGCTTCTCTTTGAGAGGCGTCGGAAAGAGGTAAATGAACACCCATTTGATCTCCATCAAAATCAGCATTGAAAGCTTTACAAACACAAGGGTGGAGTCTGATGGCGAGGCCGTCGACCAAAATTGGTCTGAAGGCTTGAATAGAAAGTTTGTGTAAGGTTGGAGCACGATTTAATAATACATAAGTCTTTTTAGTGACTCTTTCCAAAATATCATAAACTTCATTAATACGATGATCAATTAAATTCTTAGCACTTTTAATATTAGCAGCGATGCCAGTAGCCATAAGTTCACGAAGAACAAAAGGTCGATACATCTCGAGAGCAATTTCTTTTGGAAGACCAACTTGATTTAATCTTAATTCAGGACCAACAACGATAACTGAACGACCAGAATAATCAACACGCTTACCAAGTAAGTTACGTCGAAAACGTCCTTTTTTACCTCTCAAAAGATCTGACAGCGATCTAGGAGTACGTTTTGCGCTCTTTCTTTTGTTTTTAGAACTTTTTTGAGCATCGATCAAAATATCGACAGATTCTTGGAGCATTCTTTTTTCATTTCTCAAAATGATTTCTGGAGCACCAAGTTTGAGTAATTTTTTAAGACGATTATTTCGATTAATTAAACGGCGATATAGATCATTTAAATCAGAAGTAGCAAAACGACCTCCAGTAAGTTGAACCATAGGACGCAAATCTGGTGGAATGACGGGGACTTGAGTAAGAACCATCCATTCTGGATTAATCTTGTTTTCGATCATACCGTTTAAGATACGAATCTTATACATGATTTTCTTTTTCTTAAGTTTAGAACTGGTTTTATTTAATTCTTTTTTAAGATTTTTAACAGTTTCGACTAAGTCGATTTGTTTTAAAACTTCAAAAAGAGCCTCAGCTCCCATTTGAGCAGTAAAGAAAATATCAGAATTAAATTGAGACAAGTAGAAACTTTCTTCATCAGAAAGAGTAGATAAAACTTGAAGATTTTGGATTTTTTCTTCCAAATATTTGATTAAACCCTCAATTCTATTTTTTTCCGAGGTAGCTTTATTTTCAAGTTTTTGAATATCTTGTTTTAACTTAATATCGCGTTCGTCTTGAGCAATAAAGAGTTGATCTTTATTTTTAATTTTTTCTTTAAGATCTTTTTTCTCTTTTTCTATTTCTTCAGTTTTTAATTCAATAGTTTTTTTAGTATCAGAATCAAGTTGATCAATTCTTTTTTTGGAATTGCTGGCTAAATTATCTAAAGCTTCTTTACGTTTTGAATCATCGACTGAAGTAATAAGATATTTAGTGAAATAAACAACCGATTCGAGATCTTTTTGAGGAACGTCAAGAATAACACCAATTGGAGATGGGGTATTTCGAAGATACCAAAGATGAGTGACAGGGGCAGCCAAAGTTAAATGCCCCATTCTTTCACGTCGAACTTTAGAAGTAGTAACTTCAACACCACAACGATCACAAATTACACCCTTAAATCGGATCTTTTTGTATTTTCCACAGTAACACTCGTAATCTCTTGATGGTCCAAAGATTTTCTCACAAAAGAGACCATCTTTTTCTGGGCGCCAACTTCGATAATTAATAGTTTCTGGTTTTATAACTTCACCAGTGGACCAAGATAAGATTTCTTCTGGAGAAGCTAATTTAATTTGGAGACCAGTAAAGTCGATCATACTTTTAAATTTAAACATTATTGTTCCTCCTCTTCTGAAACTGTTAAACCTTCTACCTCAGCATCTAGAGATACTGGAATTTCTGCTTCGATATCTTTTGGACTGATTTTGACTTCTTCAGAAGTTTCCACCTCTTCAGTTTCGTCAATTTCTCTAAGACCGACAGGAGAAATATCGAGAGCCAAACCGGCTAATTCTTTAGTTAAAACTTTAAAAGATTCTGGAATGGCTGGTTCTGGAATTGGCATACCTTTGATAATAGCTTGGAATGCATGAGTACGACCTTCGATATCGTCCGATTTGATAGTTAACATTTCTTGTAGAGTATGAGCAGCACGATGTGCTTCAAGAGCCCAGACTTCCATTTCTCCTAATCTTTGTCCTCCCATTCTGGCTTTACCGCCAAGTGGTTGCTGGGTGACTAAAGAATAAGGCCCAGTGGAACGAGAATGAACTTTATCGTCAACCATGTGAACAAGTTTTAGAATATAACCAATACCAACAACTGATTCTTGGTCATAAGCTTCACCAGTTCGACCATCATAAAGTTGACTCTTTAAAGTGGTTGGTAAACCAGCTTTTTTAATTTCTTCATCAATTTCATCTTCAGAATATTTTTCAAAAACTGGAACAGCATATTTCTTACCAAGTTTATATCCAGCGTAAGCTAAGGCAACTTCTAGGATCTGTCCTAAATTCATACGAGCAACAACAGAGAGAGGAGACATAACTAAATCAACTGGAGTACCATCAGCAAGACGAGGCATGTCGTATTGAGGCATAATTCTACAAATTACACCTTTGTTTCCGTGTCTTCCGGCGATCTTGTCACCTTCTTGAATACGTCTAATTTGAGCAACATAAACCTTAACTTCTTTATTAACACCTGGATCTAATTCGTCACCTTTATCTTTATCTAAGATATCGACTTTAATGACAACTCCACCTTCACCATTGGCAACACGAAGAGAAGTATCTTTAACTTCTCTAGCTTTTTCACCAAAAATGGCACGAAGCAATCTTTCTTCTGCAGATAATTCTTTTTCGCCACGAGGTTCAACTTTACCAACTAAAATATCGTTTGGACCAACAGTAGCACCAATCATAACAATACCATCTTCAGTTAATTTAGATAATTCATTTTCAGAAACATTTGGAATATCTTTGGTTAACTCTTCAGAGCCTAATTTAGTTTCAACAACTTGAGCTGAGTATTCGTAAATCTGAACATTGGTCAAAACGTCTTCTTTAACTAAACGATCAGAAATTAAGAAAGAATCTTCATAAGATAAACCATCAATAGAAGCATAGGCAACTAAAAGATTTCGACCAATCGAGAGTTCTCCACCGTCAGTGGAAGGACCATCAATTAACAAATCACCTTCTTTGATAATGTCACCAGCATTAACTACAGCTTTTTGATTGTAACAAGTACCATATGGTGAAGTTCTTAAAAATTTAGTTAAATTGTAGGTTTCAATCTTACCATCATTACTGATTTCACTAGCTTCACAACCAGGTTCTGTAGCTTTTTTATTAAGTTCGACAATAATTTTACTACCATCGACATAGGAAACTTTTCCTGAGTGTTTAGCTAAAACTGTTCTCCTCATGGAGGTAGTAACAGTGGCTTCCATACCTGTACCAACATAAGGAGATTCTGGAGCAATTAAAGGAACTGCTTGAGTCTGCATGTGGGAACCCATAAGAGCACGAGTAGCATCATCATGATCAACAAAAGGAATTAGAGAAGCTGAAGCACCAACAATTTGATTTGGAACCAAATCAATGTATTCAACCTGACTAATGGGACCTTCTGAAAATTCACCTTGATAACGAATTGGAACCCATTCTTGTTTAGTAATACCTTCTTCATTAAATTTGATATCTAAATGAGTGATTTTCTTTTCGAATTCATCTTCGGCATCAATATAAACATAATCTTTTGAAAAAGCATAACCACCTTTGACTTTTTCTAGTTTTCTGAAAGGAGCTTCCAAAAATCCATATTTATTAACTTTAGAATAGAGAGCAAGATAAGTAACGAGGCCGATGTTTGGACCTTCTGGAGAACGAACAGCACAAATACGACCATATTGGGAACTGTGAACGTCACGAATTGAGAAAGCAGCGCGTTCTCGGGTTAAACCACCAACACCAACAACAGTGACTCTTCGAAGTAAATCAAGTTCGGCTAAAGGATTAGTTTGATCTAAAATAGCAGAAAGCTGATTTGATCGGAAAAAAGTATTGAGAGCAGAAATTAGTGGTTGAGGATTGATCATTTGAGAAGGAGCTGGTTTTTCTTTAGTAGAAATCAAGCTCATTCTTTCTTTAACCATTCTTTCAAATCTAGCTAAGGCTGGACGAATAGCAATTTGGGAAACGATTTCACCACAACGACGAAGACGTCGATTGGCAAGACTGTCGATATCATCAAGACGAGTAATTTCACCTTTTTGAAGTTGGATTAAGTATTTAATAGTAGAAACCAAGTCTTCTTTTCTTAAAATCCAATTTTCTTTATCGTCATCTTTAAATTTAAATCCAAATTTTTTATTAATTTTGTAACGACCAACGTTACCTAATTCATAAGTTCTTAAATCAAAAAATCTTTCATTAAAAAATTTTTGAGCATTTTCAAGAACGACAGGTTCACCTGGTCGGAGTTTTCGATAGAACTCTAGAACAGCTTCTTCGGAAGTTTTAGAAATATCAGCAGTGATAGTATTAGAGATAAAATCACCGAACTCAGAGATTAATTGTTTGTCACCCATTTGGCACGCAGCTCGTAAAATGATGGTAGCTGGAAACTTCTTTTTTCGATCAATCCTAGCAAAAATTACATCTTTTTTACCAACAAAAAATTCTAACCAAGAACCACGAACAGGTCTAATTTCAGCATTGTAGAGAGTTTTGCCAGTGGCAGGATCGTTTTGACCAGTAAAATAAACACCTG
The DNA here is from genome assembly GCA_028700625.1 of Candidatus Shapirobacteria bacterium. GTDB lineage: Bacteria > Patescibacteriota > Microgenomatia > UBA12405 > UBA12405 > WARW01. The sequence goes on along the minus strand of JAQVSI010000003.1, from coordinate 29,413 downwards.
GAGATCTGACTAATTGATTAATGACACCTCTTTCGATACCGTTGATAAGGAAAGTTCCTTCATCGGTCATAGTTGGGAGGTTTAAGAAAAATACTTCTTCTTCTCGAACATTACCGGTTCTTTTATTGGTTAATTTGGCTTTAATACGGACAGGAACGGTGTAATTTACACCTTTTCTTTTGGCCATGGTTGGAGAGACGGTGATTGGATCATAGGTTAATTCACCAAGCTGAAGTTCCCAGTTATTACCAGTGTAATCATTTATTGGCGAAATTGATTGGACGGTTTCAATCAGTTCTTTTTCTAAAAATTCTTTCCAAGATTCTTTTTGGATTTGAATTAAATCTAACTTAGGAAGGTTTGGGTAGTGTTTACCCCATTGAGTTCTTTTTACAGAAGGCATCAAACAAATTTAATTATTAAAAAAAGGACGAGTTATGTTCCAACGGCTCGGCCGAATAGGGGTATTATACGCACTTTGTCAATAGCGGTCAACAGGTAGGTTTGAGCTTACTCAATAGTTGATGAAGGGGTCGCTGTTGAGGTTGTCTTTTTTACTGACGAAGTTGCTGTTTTGGTTGGAGTAATAGTTAATTTATTGGCTGAGTTGGTGGCAACGGAGGTTGGAATTGGGGCACAGGCTTTTTCTGTACAAGTAATGACATTTATTGATTCACAAGTACAGGTGTTACAACCATCGGTGGACGGAAAAGATTCCCCTATTTGATATGTTTTATCATTTAAAGAACAAAGATCTGTTGAAATTGGAGTTGGTGTAATTTCACTGACATTATTATTTAAAGAATCAGAATTATTTTGATTTTTAAAATAAAAAAAGCCAAGAGCAGCAAGAACTAAAACAAAAATGACTAAAGAAAAAACAAAAAGACCTTTTAAAAATCCACCACCCGTTTTTGGTGGAGTGGTAATACCAAGATCTTGAAGTTGTTCTTCTGGAGATTTTGGTTGTGTTTGAACGTCTGCTCTTGTTTCTGGTTGAATTTCTGGCTCTGATTCTCTTTCTGGAGTTTCTTGAATAACTTGTTTTGGTTCTGGGGCTGCTTCGATTGGTTCTGATTCTGGTTGAGTGTTTTTTTTATAATCATCAATTATTTTTTGATATTCTTCGGACGGAACAGTGGGTCCAGTTAGTAAAATTTTTGCTTCTGATTGGACTTCTGTTTCTGGTTGAATTTCTGGCTCTGATTCTCTTTCTGGAGTTTCTTGAATAACTTGTTTTGGTTCTAGGGCTTGAGTTTCTAAAATCGGTGTTTCTTCAATAACTGGTTCTTGAGGAATAATTTCTTCTTGGGGAAGTGCCTGATTAACAGGTTCTTGAGGGTTTGTTTGATTGTCCATGAATTAGTTTCTCACTTTTTGATAAAATTGGCAATGAAAAAGTTGAAATTTTTTATTAAAACATTTGGGTGTATTCAAAATACGGCCGATTCGGAAAGGATAAAGGCTTTTTATTGGAATAAAGGATATGAGGAAATCGATAATTGGAAAAAATCAGACTTGGTAATTATTAATACCTGTATTATTCGAGAATCGGCGGAAAATAGGGTATATGGATTAATTAACTTGATAAATCAATGGAACAAAAAAACCTCCTTCACTAAAGCTACGGATGGCCAAGTAAAAATAATTGTGACGGGATGTTTGGCTGGGTTGGCACACAAAGATAAAACTGGTAAAAAACTCAATCAATTAAAAAGAGATTTTCCTGAAGTTTCAGAGTTTTTACCAATTGAAAAAATCAGTTTTAAACTTGATCCAATTAGAGATAAAAAAGATTTAGCTTTAATTCCAATTAGTTTTGGTTGTAGTAATTTTTGTAGCTATTGTATAGTCCCCTTTGCTCGAGGGCCAGAACTATCCAAACCAATGGAAGAAATTCTAAAAGAAGTTGATGAAGTAATTAAAAATGGATTTAAGGAAGTGTTACTTATTGGACAAAATGTTAATTCATATGGAGCAGATTTTAATGATGAGACCGAAGTTTCAATGGGAAAGAAAAGATTTAAAAGTTCTTTTCATAAATTATTAGAAGAAGTAGCCAAAAAAGATTTGCAAAAAGTTTCTTTTGTTAGTAGTAATCCGTGGGATTTTTCCGACGAATTAATTGAAACAATTGCTAAATATTCAAATATTGATCGACTGCTTCATTTACCTTTTCAAGCCGGTGATGATGAAGTTTTAAAAAAAATGAATCGTGGTTATACTTCTAAAGAATATATAAATTTGATTAAAAAAATTAGAGACAAAGTTCCTAATGTCAGATTTTCAACAGATATTATTATCGGATTTCCAGGAGAAGATGAAAAAGCTTTTCAAAACACAGTTAAACTTTGTAAAAAAGCAAAATTTGAAATTGCTTATGTAAATAAATATTCTCCTAGGAAAGGGACGGTTTCGGCAAAATTATATAAAGATGAAATCCCTCAAAGTGAAAAGAAAAGAAGATGGAGAATTTTGGATGATTTGATAAATAAAAAGAATTAAACTTTTATTTTAAATATTTGGTGATATTGGAATTGTGTTCCTCGAGAGTAACAGCATAGTGCATTAAATTGTCGTTACCAGTGATGTAGTAAAAATAACTTGACTCAATTGGATGAAAAGCAGCATAGAGAGAATTATATCCAGGATTACAGATTGGCTTTGGAGGAAGACCTTTGTATTGATAGGTGTTGTAAGGAGACTTTACAGAAGTTATTTCTATTGATTTTAATGGTTGCCAATAATTTTTAGGTTTACTTTTAGAATCACGAGCATATATAACTGAAGCATCGGCTTGAAGAGCCATACCAATTTTAAGACGGTTTAAAAGAATTCCAGCTACTTCTTGTTTAGATTTTAGGGTTCTAGCTTCCCTCTCTATAATCGAGGCAAAAATTACAATTTCTTGATCAGTAAGAGTTTGATTAGTGGCCCCTTGTTTGGCTTGGGCAAATTTTTTATCAAAATTTGTTTTAATAACTTCAAGGGTTTGGTCAGAAGTAAAATAAAGAGGAATTAAATAACTATCAGGAAAAAGATAACCTTCTTTGGCTGTAGTTGGTAAACCTTGAGGAAAAAGAGAAGCAATTTCTTCAAGACGAGTGCCTTCAATAATTTTTAACCAATAATCGCTAACTCCTCCTTTTGATAATTTGATAATAATTTCTTGAGTAGAAAGAGAGGGAGATAATCTAAATGTTCCTGATTGGAGTTTATTATTTAAACCTAAGTTATATGAATAAAACAAAAAGGAATATTTATTGCGAATTAGGGAATTCGATTTTAATTTTTCAGAGATGTCTACTAAACCTTGACCATCTTCAATTACAAACATAGAAGTAGTTTTGTTTGTAGAAACTGGTTTAGTATTTATTTTTAAAAAAGAAAAAATACCAACAAAAAAAAAGGTGAGAGAAAGAGTAATTATTACAAAAACACGAGTCATTTTTGATTATACTTCGTCAAAAAGAGCGCGTCTGTAATTACTCTTGACGCCATCGTAAATAAAAATACGACCACATTTACAGGTGACAGTAGTCTTACCTCTGACTTCTTTTTTGACACCTTTAGAAAGTGGGGTGCCACAACCAACACAACGTCCCTGTGATAATAACCAGGCTTGAATTGGGGAAATTAGATTTTTGATCATAATTTTATTTAATTAATAATTGACTATTCTTCTTAAGATAACAGCTGCTGCAATCGAGTCAATTAATTTTTTGTAATCTTTCTTTTTATTCTTATTTTTTATATAAATTTGCTGAGCTTCGATAGTACTAACAGCTTCTTCAACTGTCTCTATATTCAATTGTAGCACGCTTTTAAGCTTCTCGACGAAGGTTTTTGTTCTGACAGCAAATCCTCCTTCAGACACACCAACATAGATACCATCAATCTTATAATCGACAATAATTTTTTGTAAATTTTCAATAATATGATCATCGTTTTTTATGGCCAAAATAGGAGTAATAATTCCCAAAACAGAAACAGCTAAGCCAATATTTTTAGAGCCGTAATCGATGCCTAAGTAATTCATAAGTGATTATAACTTAATTAATACTTAGGGTGGCTTTGATGATGAGACGGCGGAGATAAGTTCCTGGAGGACTGCAAGTGATCAAAGTTAAATTTTTTTGATCAAAACGTTGTTCAAGGACTGAAAGATCTGTTGGTTTAACTTCAAACATTTCATCAACAATATAGCGATAACGAACATTGTCATAATCAATAATAATTTCATCTCCCTGTTCAAGTCGATAGAGAGTAGAAAAAATAGTTAAATAAGATTTAGGATTAAAAAATTGAGGTAAAACTGAATGACCAAAAACAACAGTATTACCAAGCTGACCAGGAAGAGCTGTTTGAGGATATTGAATTAAGCTCTTTTTTAAGTCCATACTGCCAATACTAACAATTGCGTCTTTAATTTTTAATTTGGGAATATTTAATAAATAAGTAGAGTTACTGTTATTGGTGTTGGAAAAAATTTGATTATTATCATCGTTGGAAGGATTACTGACAAACCAATTAGCAATTTGAGTATAGTCAGTATTTGCTGAACCTAAGATATTTTGAGATCGACTGTCTGATTTGGAAGATAAAGGATTTATTAATTGACTAAAACTGGAAGCATATTTAAATTGAAATTTAAGAATAGGAAAAAAAGCAAAAGCAAAAAAAATTAAACCAGCCAACATAAAAAGAATAGCTATTTTTTTCTTTTTAGCAATTAACTTTGACTTGGCAGTAGGTAGTGATTTCTTAAGGTAGATATATCTCACAAAGATTCGGTTTTTGACTCAATAAAAATATTTTTAGAACTAAAAGGAACAAGATTAAATATCTTAAAACTAATTTTAAAATTAAAATTATAAACTCTATTATTATTTTTCTTAATAATTTCCTGGGCCTTTTTTATGGTTTTCCCAGAAATATTCTTTTTAATTAAATCTAGATCAATTTTAGGCAAAGAATAACCTTTAATATTTAAGCTACCAGTGGCCTTAGAAACATCTAACTTGTTGATTTTTAAAGTGAAAACAAAAGAATCTGAATTTAGATCAGAGTCAGAAAAACCTTTTTCTTGTGATAAAAATTGAGTTAATATTTTTTCTTTTAAATCTGTTTTAAAAACAAAAACACTAACAGTAGACTCGGCAGTAGCGGTCAAATCATCTGTTTCTTCATCAACTTCACGATTAAATTCGGTCTTTCCTTTTTTAATTTGGACAGTTTCTTTAATGGCATTATTAGTGGTGTTGAATTCTTTGTTGATTTTTTCATCAGCAGCAATTTGAAGTTTTTGAGTTAATTGAGATTCTGCATTAATTTTATCTTGCTGACTAACAGCACTAATTTGGTCTTTGGTACCACCAGTAAAATCAGTATTACCTTTGACAACGATAGTCGTTTCGGGAAAATCTTTAAATTTAAAAACTTCATTTTTGGCAATATTAAATTCGGGACCAATATCTGAAGCAGAAATAACAGTTTTTATTTGACCGAAATTCATAACCCCAGTATCAAAGTTAGAACTACTAGAGGCAACTTGAACAGCATTAATTAACTCAAAACTTTGATTTTTAGAATCAATTAAAATGGCACCTTTGGGAATATTTTGAACTTTTTCAACTTTATTGAAAATAGTAACTTCCCCAGTGGCTTTATTGCCAATAATCTTTTGACCTGTAGTTTTAATATTAACTGAAGAATTTATAGTAATTGTTTTTTTATCAACTGGAATAATTGAAGAAGAAAGTTCGGTAGCATCGGAATCGAGAGTAATATTAACAGTTTTATCAAATTCATAAGGAGTTACAAAAAGAATAATATTGGCTTTAGAAAAGAACAAAGGAAAACAAAGGATAATTAAAACAAATAAAGGAATAAACATTAAAAAATTACTTTTTAACTTTGGTAATTTGAAATTTATTTTTGGGAAATTAAAAGAAACAGGTTCTTTTTTAATTTTTGTTTCAATAATAGGTTCTTCATAAATTGGGGTTTCAATTACTTCTGGTTGAGATTGCTCTTTTTCAAAACCAAAATTTTCAAATGAAACTTCTTCTAGTTCTTCTAGATTTTCTGTGTCTAAATCTGATTCTGTTACTTCGCCGTTTAATTTCGTATCTGTATTTTTAATATCTTCTGGCTGTTTAATCTCTTCAACCTCACTTATTTCTTCTTTATTTTCAGCTTGAGGAACTGTTTGGTGAGAAGGATTACCACCGCCAATCATTTGAGAAGTTATGGCTTTGAAAAAAATATTGATCAAATCATGATCTTGATAAAGTTTAATATCGGGAAAATGAAGGAATGTTTCAACATTTTTCTTACCAACCCAAGAAAAGGTTTTTAAAATCTCAACGGCTGATTCACTCTCTTTACCATAAACATAAATTTGAGGCGGTAGTGTTGACTCTAAATTTAACTCGATTAAAGAATCTTCAACCAATTGAGCATTAAATTCATTGTCGAAAAATTTTTTAATTCTTTTCTTAATTTTGCCAAGATAAATTAGAGATAATTCAAAGGAATTTGATTCTAAATAAAGATTGATAAAACTAGCAGGAAGATCGTTTGGCTTATTAATTTCTTCAAGAATGGCTTCATCATTTGACATAAAACCAGATGGTTTTAAGTCAAGTTCTTTAAATATTGGCATAATAATTTCTGCTTTTGATTTGGTGATTTTGCCGTCTTCACTAACCCAAGAAGAAGGAATAACTAAACCAACAAAAAGAGGTTCTTGATCTTCGGAAATATCAGCACTAGAGGCAGCACTGGAAAGAGATTCGTCGACAGCATCGAGGATTGATTGACGATTGTTGATATCACAATTAACTCGAGGACCAATTGAGGCAACATAATAGCGGCCATTACCCCAATTAATTAGAGAAACTAAAACACTATCGTTCTCAATATAAAATAACCAAAAACTATTAATCCCCATTTTATATAATAATACTATATTTTGAAGATTACGTTTAATTTAAAACGGCGTAGATGCGGCGTTTGCCGCTTCCGGCGGATTCTTCTTTTTGAATTTCAAAAATTCCGAGTTCAGATAGATTTTTAACATGAGGACCAGTACAGACTTCTTTGGAAAAATAATTATCTTTGGAACCAATGGCATAAACGCTAACAATTTCGGGATATTTGTTGCCAAAAAAAGCAATAGCATTTTGTTTTTGAGCTTCGACAAAAGGCATAGTTTCCATAGTAACTGGCAAATTTAATTTAATTTGCTCATTAACTAACTCTGTTATTTGCTTTAATTGACCGTCGGTTAATTTTTGGGGGTTAGTAAAATCAAAACGAATTCTTTCAGAGGTAATATTGGAACCAGCTTGTTGGACATGTTTACCTAAAATTTTTATTAAAGCAGCGTGTAACAGATGGGCGGCGGTATGAAATTTGGTAATTATTTCCGAATTATCGGCTAAACCTGATTTAAATTTGCCTGCAGATAAAGTTTGAGAAAGTTTTTGATGGGTTTCTTTGGCTTGTTCAAATTCTTCTAAATTTAGAGTTAAATTATTTTTTTCTAACTCTTCTTTAATCATTTCGACTGGAAAACCAAAACTTTCATAAAGAGTGAAAGCTTCTTTCCCAGAAACTTGTTTGTTTCGACCAATTAATTTATTAATTTCATGAAGACCCTTGTTTAAAGTTTTGCGAAATTTATTTTCTTCAGTTTCGATAATAGATAAAATTTTATCTTTATTTTGATTTAATTCTGGGTAAAAACCGCCATAATTATCTTGATTATCTAAAACTGCAGTGGCAATAATTGAACAAAAATTTTGTTCAATTCCTAGAATTTTTCCCTGACGAATAGCTCTTCTGATTAGACGGCGAAGAACATAACCTCTTTCTTTATTGGAAACTTCAACACCATCGGCAATAATAAAAACAGCAGCTTTAATGTGGTCGGCAATAATACGAATTGCCTTGGTGAAATTTTGATCGGAATATTTTTTACCGGAAATTTCCTCTATTTTTTTGATTATCGGTTGCCAAATGTCGGTAAGGTAATTATCGGCAAAACCGTTCATCCAAGTAATATTTCTTTCTACTCCATAACCGGTATCAACATTTTTTTGACTCATTTCGGAATAATTACCCTTTTCATCTTTGTTGTATTGCATAAAAACGTCATTACCAATTTCAATAATTCTCCCCTGTTTGCAACCAACGATAAAATCTATAGGGCCACCTCTTGGATTGGTGTCGATAAACATTTCACTGTCGGGACCGCAAGGACCGATCAAGCCGATTGGACCCCACCAATTATCTTTTTTGGGTAAATAATGAATTCTTTCTTCTGGAATGCCACATTTCAACCATAAATCGTGAGATTCTGTGTCTTTTGGAGCATTTTCGTCTCCTTGAAAACAAGTAACATGAAGGTTATTTGAATTAATTTTTATAGTATTAACCAAAAAATCATAACTCCAAAGAATCATATCTTTTTTGAAATAATCACCCAAAGACCAATTTCCTAACATTTCAAAAAAAGTATGATGAAAAGTATCACCGACTTCGTCGATGTCGCCAGTGCGAATGCATTTTTGAATATTAACTAATCTTTTACCAGCTGGATGAGTTTGACCTAAGAGATAAGGAACAAGAGGATGCATGCCGGCAGAGATAAAAAGAGTAGTTGGGTCGTTTTCGGGAACTAGATTAGCAGAAGGAATTTCAACATGACCTTTGAAAACAAAAAAATTAACAAATTTTTCCTTTAATTCGCGAGCTTTCATATCGGAAATTATATCAGCTATTTTCTGGCTTTAACAAACATCTTAGGAGTAGGTTTTTTAGGAGTGATGTATTCAATTTCTTTTGTTACTTCTTTAACTACTTTTTCTTTTTTGGTGTCAACATTATTAATTAAATCTTGGAAAAAGTCTTTTACTTTAGATTCAAAATTTCGAAGTACTTCAGTTTCGCTGTTTTTGTTAACTAAAATAGCAGAAAGAGCGCCAACAGCAGCACCCAAAGCTAGACCAAAAACAAAACCAGAATTTTGTTTTTCCTCAGAATTATTCATCTTTCTTTTTATTTTTATTTAAATTACTAAAAAAAGAAAAACCGTTTTTTAAACCCATTAAAACTTCGAAAAAAGAAGAAATTGGTTTAGCAACTGAATCGGTAATTAAATGAGCGTCGTCTAGAATTAAATTAGTCTTTTTAAGAGTAATAGATAAATCTTTTAATAAACGAACAAAATAAATTCCTCCAATGGTAATAATGGCAGTAATAGCAACTAGGCTAACAATAATGACAATTTGAGTGATATCCATATAATTAGTATAAACTATTTTTAGAAAAATTAATTAGTTTTAAGGATTTTCTCTTCAACAGTAGTTTTACCGCTAGTTGATTTTGATTCGATAATAATTTTAGTTTCACTATTCGAATTTAAAATTATTTTCTTTTGAAAATTACCTTTAGCGTCGACAATGATTAAATCCTGATTAATTCTAATAGTGGAATCTGGATCAGTGATACCTGATAGTTCTACAGTTTCTCCTGTAATATTTTCTGGCCAATTTATTTTTAATTTAGGAGGACTATTAAACTTAACATATTCTGTTGTTAAATAAAAAACAAAACTAATAATGATAATTCCAATTAAAATACTGAAAGTAAATTGTGGAGTGAAAGAAAAAATGTCCTTTTTAAGAGATTTGTTTTTTTTCTTTTGTTCAAAATCACGACGAAAAAAGGATAACATTTCTTGACCATTAAGACCTAAATAATCAGAATAGTCTTTAACAATTAAAGAACAATATGGCTCTTGTGGAAAATTTTTAATATCTTCTTCTTCTATAGCAGTTAAATATTTGACTGGAACTTTAAGTTTTTTAGAAATATCTAATAATTCATACTCTTTATCGAGACGAGTATTTTTAATTAGAGATGAAGTGCGCAACATAGTTGAAATTATTCAAGAGGAACATCTCTTTTAGTATGGGCCATTAAAATATCTCTAGCTTTGGCTCCGTTTGAAGGACCAATTAAACCAGCTTCTTCAATTTCGTCTAAAATTTTAGCGGCTCTAGCATAACCAACACTTAATTTTCTTTGAAGAAAGGTAGTTGAAGCCTTGCCTGTATCTTGAATTAATTTGACTGCACTGTCGTAAAGAGGGTCGTGAGAAACTCCATCTCCTCCGGTAACCATAACCGACTTACCATTGCCAGCAGAAACTGGTTGACTGGTAATTTGATCATCGTAATCAGTAGTTTTTTGAGTCTTCAAAAATTCGATTAAAGAAGTTAATTCTTTGTCTGAGACAAAACAGCCTTGAACACGAACTGGCTTAGCTAAATCTGGAGGAATGTAGAGCATGTCTCCACGACCTAATAATTTTTCAGCTCCTGGAGTATCTAGAATAACCCGAGAATCGGTGACAGAAGTAACAGCAAAAGAAATACGAGCTGGAATGTTGGCTTTAATAAGACCAGTAATAACATTGACAGAAGGTCGTTGAGTAGCCAAAATCAAATGAATACCAACAGCTCTGGCCATTTGGGCAATTCTACAAACATTATCTTCAACTTCTGATGGTGAAAATAACATTATTTCAGCTAATTCATCAATAAAAATTAGAATATAAGGCATGGATTGAAAACCAGAAAGATTGTTATACCCTTCTATATTTTTAGCTCCAACTTCAGTGAATTTTTTATAACGTCGTTCCATTTCAGCAACTGCCCATTTCAAGGCAGAAATAACTTTTTCTGGTTCGACTATGACTGGGGTTAGAAGATGAGGAATACCATTAAATGGAGTAAGTTCAACTCGTTTTGGATCGACCATAATCATTCTAACTTCTTGAGGAGAAGCTCGAAATAAAATATTGGCAATCCAAGAATTAACACAGACAGATTTACCTGAACCGGTTTGACCGGCAATAAGAACGTGAGGCATTTTAGAAATGTCAGCAATTCGAGAATTACCGGCCACATCTAAACCAAGTGGTACAGTAATTTTATTTTTAGCATTTTTCATAGCATCAGACTCAATTATTTTTCGGATTGGAACAACTTCGAGTGTTTTATTTGGAACTTCAATGCCAACAAGAGAACGACCAGGAATTGGAGCTTCAATACGAATTTGACCACCAGGAGCAGATAGGGCCATTGCTAAATCATTGCTCAAGCTAACTATTTTGGCTAATTTAGTGCCCAGGGCGACATCAAGAGCATATTGAGTAACCGAAGGGCTGTTATTTTGTTCAACAACTTTAGCCCTGATGCCAAAAGACTCTAAAGTCTTTTCGATAGTATTGGCATTGTAACGGACGTCTCCACGATCAGCTTTGGCACCAGGTGTGCCATCAAAAATAGAAAGAGGCGGATATTCCCAAATTTGATTAGACATAGATTGAAGAGGTGAACTTTGAAGAGGTAGTTGGTCTGTTGATTTCATGACAGGAGGAATGTTGAGAACATTTGAATCTTCTTTATCTTTTGAAGAACTTTCACTATCTTTACTTGACTTAAAAGGTGATAATTCTGATAAAAACTTGCCAACATTTCTTTCTGATTTTTTTTCTTTGTTTTTAGGATTGCCAACAGTATACTTTCTAATAGCCTTGAATGTGTTTACAAAAAATTTGACAATTTGACCGATGTTCGTGTCGAAGAGAATGACAAAACCGGCAATTCCTGATAAGAAGAAAATGAAAAAACGAGGTAGTTCACCCCAACGGCTACTAATTTCATTACTAAAGAAATTTCCGATAACACCTTGTTTTAATAAGCCCAAAAGGGAAATAAACATAATTAGAGAACCGAAAAAAACATTTAACTCTTTTAAGGGAATTTTAATTTTGGCAAACAAGAATGATATAAGTAAAAGTAAAAATGGAACAAAAACTGAAATTAAGCCAAACCATTCATTTAACTTAAGATTTAAAGCTGTTGGCATTGGGCTAGTTTGAAGAAAGGAAAACAAAGAAAGAATCGATAAAACCAAAAAAAAGATAAAAAATATAGTTTTTATGGTTTCCGGTTTTAATCTTAAAACTGGAAAGATGTGTTTTTTCTTGCGACCTCGTTTAGCCATAAATACAGTATATATTATTTAGTGTTATTTGGCGATGATTTTGTTTAAAAAAGAATCCAGAGGAAGTATTTCGCTTTTTTCTTTGTTTCGATTTTTAAACTCAACTCCCCCATTTTCTAAACTTCTTTTACTTATAACTAATCTGATTGGATTACCAATTAAATCAGCATCGGCAAACTTAGCGCCAGCAGTAACATCGGAACGATCATCAAATAAAACTTCAATATTTTTATCTAATAAATCTTGATAAATTTTTTCGGCTTGAGTTTTGATATTTTCTTCAAAAAGATCGAGACCAACTAGATGGACTTGATAAGGAGCGACGGATTTTGGCCAAATTATACCTTTATCGTCATGACAAGCTTCGACAATAGTTCCCATGGTTCTGGATGGACCAAAACCGAAACATCCCATTTCAACAATTTTGTCTTGACCATTTTGATCTGAATAATAAAATTTAAAAGCTTCGGAAAATTTAGTTCTTAATTTAAAAATGTTACCAACTTCAGTGGCTTTAACTGCTTCTAATTTGTCATTGCCACATTCTGGACAAGTCTTTTGAGTGTCAATTATTTCTTTATTAATGGCGACCTTACATTTTTTACAAAGATGAATTGTGTCTTCCCCATTTTCATTTAAAGTTTGAAATTCATGAGAAAATGGACTAAAAGCACCACCTGAAGCAAAAGTTAGAACTGTGATATCGCCAAGACCAATTCTTTTATAAATTTCAAAATAGGCTTTTTTAACAATTTCGTAATAACGATCCAAATCGGCTTCGTCGGTATGAAAAGAATAAAGATCTTTCATGTTGAATTCACGTCCACGAAGTAAACCTGACTTGGCACGAGCTTCATTTCTAAATTTATTTTGAATTTGATAGACAGCCATTGGTAAATCACGATAGGAAAAAACATATTTTTGAACCAAAGGAGTGACAACTTCTTCATGAGTTGGATTTAAAACTAGATTAGTATCCCCTTGACCTTTTAGGTGAAAAAGAACATCCATAGCATTACGACCAGTGGTTACCCAACCTTCTTCTGAAGTCATAGCTGGCATGAGAATTTCTTGGCCTTCAATTTTGTTCATTTCTTCACGAACAATGTTTTGAATTTTATTTAAAACACGTAATCCTAAAGGTAGGTAGTTATAAACACCAGAGATTTCTTTTTGAATGAAACCACCTTGAGTTAATAACTTAGCATTAACACTGTCAGCATCGGTTGGAGCAGTTTTACTGGTTTTACCAAAAAGTTGTGAGTATCTCATGGCAATATTATAGCTTATGAAGTTACTAATTTGACCGATTCAACTTTGTCTTGATCTACCAAAACTTCAATGGTTAAAAAGTTTTGATAATTAATTTCGTTTAAAAAATTAATAAATTTTTTAGTGTCCAAATCACCTGATAATTGAAGACCATAATGACTTTTACCATTTTTAACTGCATTGTGAATATGAATATTTTTAATTCTATTTTTATTATTTTTAATAAATTCAAAGTAATCTTCTCCGTTTTCAAGACAGTGACCGACATCGAAAGTATAATTAATATTAGTAATAATTCGAGATATACCATCTAATTCTGTTAATACAGGAAAATCATTTTGAGCACCGTGTTTATTGGGCATATTTTCAGTGGTTAAAATTATTTTATTATTAGCGTAAGAAACTAATTCCTGAAAATTTTGAGAAAAAAGTTTAGTGGCAATTTGGGAATTAAAATATGTAGGATATTTACCAGTATGAATGGTTATTAATTTGGAACCTAGAGAAATAGCTTGATCAATAAATTTTTTATATATATCAATACTAGATTGTCTTATTAATTTGTGACCAGAAACTAAACAAAGACCAGTAAATGGCCCATGGACGATTATTTTATATCCAGACAATTCATTTTTTAGCCAATTTATATCTTCTTTGTTTAAATCTGCTTCCGACCAAATTTCGAGATGTTTCAAACCAGAAATAGTTTTAATAAATTTTATTTTCTCTCCAATTTCATTTCTATCGTTATTAAAAATATTTAAAAAGATTCCCAGACTAAACATATTTTTATTGATTTAAATCTAAAACATAAAACAATTCATTTGCTGAATCTGAAAATAAATTGTTTATTTTAGTTTTTTCTTTAAAGCCAAATTTTTGGTAAAAAGTTTGAGCAGCCAAATTAGTTTCAGAAACAAATAAATAAATTTTTCTTAAGTTTAAATTATTTTTTTGAAAATATTCTTTGACTGAATCAATGGCAGTATTCATTAATTGAGAACCAATACCTTTCTTTTGATAACCAAATAAAACATTAATTTCTTCTAATTCAACTACTCCTAAATTAGGATCTTCTTTTATTAACCATTGAATGGTGCCAATTATTTTGGCATCATCTTTGGCAATAATAGTGTGATTAAAATTAAGATAAGAATCGACTCTTTTTTCAATATAATCTTTTATTTTATAGTGAGAAAAAAACTTTCTTAATTGATCTTTATCTTTTAATGTAGCATTAGAAATGGTAATCATCTATGATGATTATACTTCAATAACCAAGGGTAAAACCATTGGTTGGCGGCCGGTTTTTTTATAGATTATTTCTTCGAGATAAGCTTGAACTTCTTCACGAATAAAATCCATATTAGCCGGAGAGCTGGTGGCCTGGTTAAATTTATTAGTAGCTTCAACTTTTAAAAATTCCATAAGTTCGTTATTTTCTTTCATAAAAACAAAACCACGACTTAAAATAACTGGGGGTTTATTTAATTCTCCAGATTCTTTATTAATTAAAAGAACCACGGAAAACATACCATCTTCAGCTAAGGTTTTTCTATCTCTTAATACAGTAGTCCCAACATCACCAACACCAAATCCATCAATTAAAACTTTTCTAATTGGGATATGGAAATTAGTATCAACAGAGCCATTACTATTAAAAGTAGCTGAAGCATCAAAATCTGGAAGAATAACTTTATCTTCGGCAAAACCTAATTTTTTAGCCATTTCTTGATAGCTTTTAAGATGACGATAATTACCACCAATTGGTAATAAATATTTAGGTTTTAATAAGTTAATTAAAAGAGAGTGTTCTTTTTGGTACCCATGACCAGAAACATGAAGTTCCTCTTTTTCACCATAGACAACTTCAGCCCCCATTTTGGAAAGAAGATCGATCATATTGAAAATGTTAGAAGTTGTTCCTGGAATATAATCTGGAGATGAAAATATAACTTTATCACCAGATTTTATTTTGATTCTGTGTTTTCCCATAATCATTTTACTAAGAGCAGAATCTGGCTGACCAGCAAAACCAGCAACTAAAAATAATAGTTTGTTATCAGCAAAATTTTTAACTCTTTCGACAGGGATAATATCGGTCTCGTTTAGAGTTAGATATTCTAACTCTTTGGCGATATTGATCGCCCTGTCAACTGAAAAACCGACGATAACTATTTTTCGGCCAACACTTTTTCCGTATTCAATGGCTTGAGTCCAGCGGATGATATTACTAGAAATTGAAGTAACAAAAACTCGGCCCTTAGTAGAGACAATCTCATTTTTAAAATTTTCAGCAATAGAACTTTCTGATGGTGACCAACCTTCATGGTCGGAACCTAAACTGTCAGACATTAAAGCAATAACTTTTCCAGTTTGACCAACACGAGCAATTTTTTGATAATCAGCGCCTTTACCATCTAATGGAAAAAGGTCAAATTTAAAATCGGAACCATGGTAAAAAATACCAATTGGGGTAGTGATGGCAAAATGAAAAGTATCGGGAATAGAGTGAGTAACTCTGATTGGATCGACCGTAAAAGGACCTTTTGAGAAAGGTAAACTATTTTCATCGTAGTTTTGAATATTGGCACGAATATTAACTTCGGCAAGTCTGGCTTCTATAAAGGCAGTTGCTAATTTTGGGGCAAAAATTGGAATGTTTTGACCAAGTATAGGTAAAATAAAACGAACAGCACCAATATGATCTTCATGACCATGGGTAATAAAAATTCCTAATATTCGATCTTTTTTATCTTTAAGATATTGGGTGTCAGGAATTTGAAGGTCAACACCAAAAGCATCTTCTTCAGGAAAACCAACACCACAGTCAACAATAATAATTTGACTTTTAGAGACATCACCGCTAGGAATAAATTCATAGACGAACATGTTTTGAGTAACGTCCCCAAAACCACCAAGAGAACTGATTCTAATTGAATCGTTTCCAGATTTGTATTCTCTGACCTGATTTGGTGCATTAATAAGATTTTTGTTTTGATTTTTTAACATAATAAATTCTTGTGATTATAAATATAAATAATAATAAAATCTGAACGGCAACCACAAAATGTTCAGAATAAATAAATAATTCTTACTTAATTTTACTAAATAATTTCCAAATTAAGTGAAATGATTTAAATGGATTAAAGGGATACGTAAACGACTTCGTTTAATCAAAAGTAAGATTCTTGAAAGAATTATACCAAAATTGACAATAAAAGACAAATTACCATTGAGGCAGGAACGTTTTGACATTAGAATTATCAACAATTACTTGTTTACTTTGACCTTCTAAAATAATTTTGGCAACTTTACGACACATGGCTTCAATATTTCGTTGAAGGGTACGAACACCAGCATCAAAGCCAAGAGGTCGAACAATTTGAGCCCAAATATCATCGGCAATTTTAAGATCTTGAGAAGTTAAGCCAGTATTATTAAGAGCCTTTGGTAAGAGATAATTCCTAGCGATAGTCACCTTTTCATCGTCAGTATAGGATGGCATTTGGATGACCTCTAGGCGGTCTAAAACAGCAGTAGCAATTCGGGAAGTGTTATTACAGGTGGCACAGAAAATGGCTTGAGAAAGATCGATTGGATAATCTAGATAATAGTCAACAAAGTGATTATTTTGTTCTGGATCGAGAATTTCAACCAAAACACCCATAATTGTGTTTAAAGCATTATCGGCAACCCTATCTATTTCATCTAGTAAAATAACTGGATTACGGCTTTTACAATTAACTAGACCTTTAATAAGTTGACCTGGTTCGGCATCGGGACGAATTCTGGAGTGACCACGAAGATAATTGGCATCGCCAAGACCACCGAAAGGAATTCTAATTAATTCACGACCTAAAACTTTGGCAATAGAATTGGCCATAGTGGTTTTACCAGTGCCAACTAAGCCGACAAACAATAAAACTGGAGCGTGAACTGAATCAGTGGGATTACGATTTTTTTGAAGAGAAAGAACAGAAACATATTCTAAAATTCTTTCTTTAATAGAATCTAAGCCGTAATGTTCTTGGTCTAATTTTTCTTTAGCATCGGAAAGGTCTAAAATATCTTTGGTTTCAGTGAACCAAGGAATAGCTGTAACCCAATCAATGTATTTGGAAATAGTTTGATAGTTTTGCCAAAAAGTTTCTTCATTTTGAGAATTAATTTCAAGTTGAGCAAAAAGTTCTTGTAATTTAAAACCTAAATTTTCAGGAATTCTAACCGCCGAAACTTTATCAGCCAATTTTTTAATCGCCTCTTTAGTGGTTAGAGCAGTAGAATCCATGATTAAGTATACATAAAAAACCCCTCCATTTAAGGAGGGATAAAAATTCAAATAATTTTATTATATTTATCTTCGAGGGCGAAAACCACCACGATTATCATCTCGATGAGGTGGAGTGAAATTTCGGAAACCACCAGATTGATTATCTGGTCTATCTTCTCGAGGTTGACCTGGATGAGCGGCTTTAAATTCTGGAGAACTTAGTTTAATTTGATGATTATCATTAAATCCAGCAATCTTAACATTTACATGCTCTCCAACTTTAATTATAGAAGATGGATCAGAAAGAAAACCTCCAGTCATTTCGGAAACATGAAGAAGAGCTTCGCGACCTGGCAAGAATTCAACAAAGGCACCAAAATTTTCAACTCGGGTAACAACACCTTCATAATCTTCACCAATTTCAACTTCTTTAATCATGGATTCAATTTCGTAAGCAGCTTTGTCAATATTTTCCTGATTTTGAGAAGAAATAGAAGCATTACCGTCATCATCGATGTCGATTTGAACTTCATATTTTTCCATTAAAGCTTTGATGGTTTTACCACCACTCCCAATAACTTCACCAATTTTATCTTCTGGAAGAGAAACCATTTTAATTTTTGGAGCAAATTCAGAAAGCTCGGCTCGTGGAGCAGCCAAAACTGATTCCATTTTATCTAAAATTTGAAGTCTAGCTTTAGTACTAGCTTCAAAAGTATCAGTGATCATTTTTAAAGTAAGACCGGCTCTTTTGATATCTAATTGAATAGCCGTGATACCATTTCTGGTTCCAGTGATTTTGAAATCCATATCACCAAAATGATCTTCAATACCAGCAATGTCAGTTATTAAAGTATATTTATCGTCTGTTTCGGCAATTAAACCAATAGATATCCCAGCAACTTTATCTTTGATTGGAACACCAGCATCCATTAAGGACATAGTGGATCCACAAGTGGAAGCCATAGAAGACGACCCATTTTGAGACAGAACTTCAGAAGTTAAGACAATAGTGTATGGAAATTCTTCAGGAGTGGGAATAACTGGAATTAAAGCCTTTTCAGCAAGAGCACCGTGACCAATTTCTCGACGTCCTGGGCGACCAACTCGACCAGTTTGACCAGTGGAGAAAGGAGCAGCAGAATAATAATGAATGTATCTTTTGGTGGTTTCACCACTAGAATCTTCTAAATATTGTTTTTCTGCTAAAGGAGCAAGAGTAGTAACAGTAATAGCTTGAGTTAAACCTCTTTGGAAAAAAGCAGAACCATGAACGCATGGCAAAACACCAGCTTCAATGGTTAAAGGACGAATTTCGTCCATTTTTCGATGATCGTAGCGAGTACCAGCAAGAGTTCTGGTTCGAAGATATTTTTTGACGATTAAATCAATAGCAGCAATTAAATGATTTTTAGAAATTTCTTTTGATTCAATTTTAGATTCATAAGCTTCTAAAATTTGATCAACGATTTTCTCTTGACCAACCATGTGACCACCATCAATGCCAGCTTCTAAAAAAGCTTCGACTTCTGGTTTAATCTTAGATTCAATTTCATTGATTAAATCAGCAGACGGACCCGCTGGGATATAAGTAAGTTTTTGTTTACCACATTCTTTTACCCAAGCAGTAATTTCACTATTAATAGTGTCTGCAGTAGTTTTGGCCAATTCGATGGCTTTTAAAGCAATTTCATTTTTTATAATATTAGCATCAGCTTCAATCATATTGACACCAGCAGCACCAGTACAAACAAGAAGATCGAGACTAGATTTATCTAATTCTTGAGTTGAAGGATTTAAGACTAATTTTTCATCGATAAAACCAACACGAACAGCTGAAACTGGACCGTTGAAAGGAATATCGGAAATAGCCAAAGCAGCGGCAGCGGCGGTGAAAGCAGGAATAATTACATCGTTATTTTTATCATTACTTAAAACAGTAACAATAATTTGAACTTCGTTTAAAAAATCAGAAGGAAAAAGAGGTCTTAATGAACGGTCGATTATTCGACCAAAAAGAACTGCAGTGTCGGAAGGACCACCGTCTCTTTTCATCCACTTACTACCTTTAACAATACCTCCAGCATAAAGTTTATCGACAAATTCGATTGATAAAGGAAAATAATCCTTTGAATCATCGGTTTTGCCCATAATGACGGTGGCTAAAACAGTAGTATTGCCGTATTGAGCCACGACAGAGGCATTTGTTTGAGGAGCAAGCTTACCGGTTGAGAGAGTAATCTTTTTATCGCCCACTTGAATATCTTTTGTATACATTTCCATAATTAATTATAACGAAAACTAAATTTATTTTTTGAGACCAAGAGCTTTAATGACTTTGGCGTATCTTTCAGGACTATGTACTGAAATATAGCGAAGTAATCGACGACGTTTAGAAATTTTAGTTAAAATACCTCGTTTAGCTGGAGAATCGTGTTTATTTTCAGTTAAATGACCTTGAAGTTTATCGATTTCTTTGGTTAAAATAGCGATTTGAACTTCTGGGGAACCAGTATCGCTTTTATCTTGGGCAAACTTTTCAATAATTACTTTTTTTTCTTCTGTGGTTAATGCCATAGATTATAAGGCTAAAATCGGTGAATTTATAATATTTTGGAATGGCTACCAAAAAACCGTTTTTAGTCAGGAATGATTATAACACATTAATTGATTAGATTTTTGTAAAGTTTTTCATTGAAAATCCCATTCTTGACAGTACCGATATTATCTAAATAACAGTCTGGCCAATGTTTGGCGGGAATATTTTTTTGAGACAATTGATCACAATATGGTGAGTCTTGACTAATAGAAATTAATTTCCAAATATTATTTTCTTTATAAAAAAGTCCAAAACCACCACCTCTTCTAGAATTTACATTAGCACTAGCTTCGTCATTAATAATCTTGAGATTGCTGATGATTGAATCTTTAGGTATTAGTTCTAAAAATGGCTGTTGTTGATTTCGAGTTTGAGTAATTTGATCATCAGTAAAACATTGAAAAATAAATTGATTTACATCATATTGTGAAGTGGTTATGCATCTAATATTATTTAATTCATAAGCTTGGATATAATCATAAAATCGTTCATCTGTTTTGCTTGTTGAAGAATTTTTGGTGTTAATAACGAAACTATTTTCAATTAAGCTATCACTAACAATTTTATTTAGATTATCAAAGGTTTGATTATAGTCAGTAGTAATTTTAGTCGTGAAATGTAAATTAGTTGGTATGTTTAGATTTAGATTATTATTGTCAATCCACCAAGTATTTGAAAGCTGATACATAGAACTTGAGGTGTTTTTTTCTTGTTTAAGCCGATCAACAATTTGATTAAAGAGTGATTGAATATCGAATGTTGGAGTTTTTATAGTAGTTGGAATAGCAGTTGGAATTGGAGTTATTTCAGTAGTTTGTTTATTACTTAATTGGTTAATTTTATTGTTTAAAACAAAATAAAAAGCAATAATTATTCCTAAAATAATAAAAATAGAAACGATAAATAAATATTTAAAAATGTTTTTAGTTGGAACTTATTGTACAGGCTGAATAGGTTGAGTTTCAGGTATTTGATTTATGTTTTCCATAATTAATTATAGTAGATATTAAGGGAATATAACAGGTGTGGATAGGAAAAAGAAGGTTTTAGAATAGGTTGAAGCAAAAAATGCTATATTAATTGCTTCAACCGCCAACTGGAAATTATTTCTTTATTGCTTCTAGTACTTCAGATAGAGTTTGTCTTTTGGAAACAAGAGTACAGACTTCCCCTATCAGACTAGAATTGGAGTTACCATTTTGAGTGTTGACTGAAATTTCTTTGTTCTTTTCTGAAAGATCTTTGTCTATTTTTGCAATTTCTCTATCCAAATGTTTGATTACTTCTGTTATTTCCTTCATCATTAGATTCTCCTTTCTTTTAGTTTTTGATATCTTTTAATAATTCTTCCAACGCTTCTATCTTGATTTCCAATTCAGTGATTTCTTTTTTCCTTTCCTTCACGTAAGAAGGATTACCTTTGTGGCTACTAAGATAACCCTGAATTGTTTTGAGCTCAAACTTCAATCCTTCAATTTTGCCAATAAGATGTTTCTTTATCTGACTTATCGTTTTCATATTAATTTTTCCCCTCTCTATATTCACACCTGTTTTTAAAGAACAGTGGATTTTAACACAAAAAATATCAAAAAGCATCAAAAAAGCCCCCAAATGGAGGCTTTTAAATTGTTTAGTAAAAATTAAGCTTGAGTGGCACGAAGACAAAGAGCGCCAGCTTCAAAAGTTTCCGGAGAAACATTTATTGAAAAAGATTGAGTAGCAACTCGAAGAGCAATTAAAAGATTTTTGGCTGAATCTGGATTTAATTCCAAACCAAGCATTGGCAAAAGAAAAGTTAAAATCTCAGAGAAAGGAGCATCTTGATCAAATACATTGGCCTTAGCCCATGGTTTTTCAATGCTATTTGGAGAAATATTAATCCAGTTTCCTTTATTAACAATATTGGAATGAGCACCTAAAAGAGCTTCATCACCAAAGATAAAATTAATATCAGCGGCACTGGCTTGATTACTGATTAAAATTTGATTTTCAGCAACTTTTGGAGAACCTTCTTTGGTTTGAACAACTAAATTTAACTTACCATTATCTTGATTGTAGGTAACTTTTTCAATTTGATCTAAAGGATAGTCTAAGGTGACAATTAAATCGTTTGGATTATAAATATCAGTTAAAAGTTCAAGACCACTTAATTTAGTATAGTTAGCGTCAGTTTTTTGAGGACAAAAAACTTTAGCAGTAATATTGGATTTTTTTAAAAGCAAAGCTAAGGCTAAAGCTGAACCGATTGAATCAACGCTAAGTTGAGGAACAGCAATTAAAGCTGTTTTGGCAGTTGTAAGTAAATTTTTGATTTCAGAAACATTATAGTTTTTCATAAAAACCCTGCTTGTTTTTAATTCTTATAGGCTATTATATCATCCCCAATCTTAAAGTCAATATAAGGCTTAAAAGTCATGCCGCAATCATTACCTGACTTTAATTTATCAACAATGTCCTTACCTTGGTGAATACCTTCAACCTTGGTGTCTTTGATAATTTTACCATCGCGCTTGAGGTGAATTAAATCTCCTTTGTTAATTTCACCTTTAACACATTGAACCCCTGAAATACGAACTTTATCAATTTTAAATTCAGCTTTAATTAAACCTTCACCGAGAACAGTTTCATCGATAGTAGGTTCTAAAAGTCTCAAAACTTGGTTTTGAATGTCTTCAATAATTTCATAAATTATTCGAGATTCAAAAACTCTAACCTTGGCACCTTCGGCAATTTGAGCAATGTGTTTTGAACTAGAAACATTAAAAGCAAAAATTTGAGCCTTGGAAGCTTCAGCTAGAAATACATCATTATCTGTAACGGCACCGATACCAGCAGAAATTACTATAACATCATCATTAAAACTGTTTTCAAGAGCCTCAAGAGTACCTTTGACATCAGCTTTTAAAATTACTTTTAATTTTGGATTTTCTTCGGTAGATTCAAGTAAAACTTTATGTTCTTTATTATTAATTAAACATTCTGTTTTGGTGGAAAGTACCAATGAGCTAACAGCAGGAACTTTTTCAAAACCTAAGACTTCAACAGGAACACTGGGACCAGCTTCTTTTAAAGATAATCCATTACAGTCGGTTAAAGCTTTAACTTTACAAAGAATGTCTTCGGAATAAACTAAGTCACCAATTTTAAGAGTGCCGTTTTTAATAATAAGAGAAGCGACTGGACCACGATTTTTATCGAGACGAGATTCAATAATAACAGCTTCAAAACAAGCTTCTGGATTGGCTTCTAATTCGAGAACTTCCGCATTAATTAAAATCATCTCCATTAATTCATCAATACCTTTACCTGTTTTGGCTGAGACAGGAATAACAGCGATTTGACCACCATATTCTTCTGGAGTGTAACCTAACTCGACTAATTGACCTTTAACCTTATCTGGAGAAGCATTTTCAAGATCCATTTTATTCATGGCCACAATAAAAGGAAGATCAGTTTTTTTGATGTGTTTAAGACATTCTTTTGTTTGAGGCATAATACCTTCAACAGCAGAAACGACTAAAACGACCATGTCTGTGGCTTTGGCACCACAAGCACGCATGTTGATAAAAGCAGCATGTCCAGGAGTATCAATAAAAGTAATTAATTTAACCTTACCGTCTTTTTCGATAAATTTTGCTTGATAGGCACCTATGTGTTGAGTAATACCACCAGCCTCTTTTTTCCAAATATTAGTAGATCGAATTTTATCTAAAAGAGAAGTTTTACCGTGATCGATATGACCCATAACGGCAACAATTGGTGGACGAGTTAATTTATTATCAGTAGTCATATTTAGATTTTAAGAAATAATAGAAACAAATTACTCTTAAGATGTAGCCTCTTGAGTAAGTTTAATTTCGAGACCAACTAATTGACCAGCCAAACGAACATTTTCACCACCACCACCAATAGCGAGAGCTAATTGTGGTTCTGGCACTGTAACATTGGCATAGTTATTTTTAACTTCAATAACTTTTACGTCTTGAGCTGGAGAAAGAGCTTGAGCAATAAATTGGTTTAAATTTTGAGAATAAGCAACAACATCAACTTTTTCATCAGTTGGTAATTCACTTAAAATGGCTTGAATACGAGAACCTTTTTGACCAATACAAGAACCAACAGGGTCAATGCCTGGTTGACTTGAAGAAACAGCAACTTTGCTTCTTTCACCTGCAGTTCGGGCTATTTTTTCAATAACCACTGAACCATTGGCAACTTCTGGAACTTCTTTAACAAAGAGTTCTTTAATAAAATCATTATCTCTACGAGATAAAATAATTTCGCTTCGACCAAGTTCGTCGCGAGTGATTTCTTTTAATAAAAACAATTTTTTACTACCAAGAGAAATATTTTCATTTCTAATTTGTTCGTCTTTTGGACAAATTCCTTCGATTTTTCCAACACCAACAACCATTTTGTAGGGATCATTTTTTAAAACAACGCAATAGATTAAAGTACCAATTTTTTGTTCAAACTCAGCAATGACAGCTTCTTTTTCAGCTTCGTGAATTTTTTGATCGATAACTTGTTTAGCAGTTTGAGCAGCAATACGACCAAAACCTGGAGGAGTAACGTCTTCTTTTTTATCACCATCAATTTTGTAGACTCTGAAAGAGCCAATTTCTGGTGACAATTCGGAAATAAATTGATCTTCTTCTGGAACAATAATGCCGTGTTCTTTTTGGTCACGTTTGTAGGCAAAAATTAGACCAAGTTCGATAGAGTCCAAAATAGATTGAACGTCAATGTTTCTTTCGCCAGCAATCTGAGCGACAGCGGCAGCAAACTCTGTTTTAGGTAGTTTTTTTAAGTCCATTTTTATTTCCTTTGGCAGTATTAAAAAAAGGGGCTTTGTAGCCCCGTAATCAAAACACTGCAAAATATTATGTGTAGATTATAGCAGAATTAAGTTAAAAATACATAAAATAGCTTTAAATTAAAATTTAAATAGGAATTTACTGTTTTTTTAACCTAAATACTATCTTATAATTTACTTTTGTGATATAATATAGGTTGTACTTTGAAAAAATGTTGTGGAGGAGTAAGATTATGTTGACAAGTATAGATAGGAACCATATCAGCAAATCGCTGATGAAGAAATTTCAGGTTCAATTTGTAATTTTTAATGAAAAATCTGTTATCAATGGTTGGAAATCTGCTAAAGATTTTCCCAAAATGATATTTTGGATTTTTATCAATGAAGATTTACAAATCGGAACTGACAAAGATGTTGCAGATGAAAAAGAAGAAATAGTAAGGCTGATTTACAAAAACATGGAGTCCGATAGGTTTGATGGTCTTTCTAATGAAATGAAAAATTTTATTAGTGACAACTATCAAATTTTATTAAGAACAAAAACCCAAGATCTAGATTTGGTCAAAAAGATTGAATATGCCTTATTAAGAAAGGAAATATTTTGTGTCTTTGATTTTTTATCATTGTTAGTTTTTAAAGACGGAGAATACATAATACCTTTCAAAAAAATCCGGAATTTCAGTGATTATTCATGTAATCAAGTGATTCAATCTCTGAAAAAAAACAATCTTTTTCCACAATTTTAATACGGAACATGAGATGAATAAAAATAGAAATCAGTTTCGTTCGCGAAACAAAATTTTTATTATTATTTATCTTGTGTCCCAATTACCTCTATAGATAAATAAAAGCTATACTGATGAGTCCTAAAGGACGAAAGGTAATTACAAATCGAGCTGTTTTAGAAGGTCTTTTTGACGAGAGTTTAATTTAGTAGGAATTTCAACAAAAAGACGAATATAAAAATCACCATGACCATAGCCGTTAACATCTTTGATTCCCTGATTTTTTAACCTAACTAAAGTGTTTGGTTGAGTGCCTGGTTTAATTCTGACTTTTAAGGAATCTTTTAATGTTGGAACTTCAACAGTATCACCAAAAATAGCTTGCGTGAGACTAATGTTGACGCTAATGTAAACATCATTACCGTCACGTTTGAAGACTTTATCTGGCAAAACATCAACATAAAGAACAAAATCAGAAAAACGAATTTTTTGACCATCGTCGACACCGGCTGGAATTTTAACGCTTTTTTTATGACCGTCAATTAAAACATCTTTTTCACAACCGTTAACAGCATCTAAAAAAGAAAGACTAATTTTATAAGTTTCAATACGCTTGCCACGGCTTTGCTGACCACCACCAAAAGAACCTCCAAAAAATTGTTCAAAAATATCAAAAGGATTGCTAAATCCACCGAAATCAAAATCGGCACCACTAAAAGGGTTACCACTTTGGGTGTAAGTGAAACGAGTACCGTCTTGTTGAGTATAAGTACGACCACCAAAACCGCCTGAAGATGGGTCAAAAGCTGCATGACCATATTGATCGTAGGCAGATTTTTTTTGATCATTACTTAAAACTTCATAGGCTTCGTTGATTTCTTTGAATTTTTCTTCGGCGTCGGGGGCTTTGTTTTTGTCGGGATGGAATTTTAAAGCCGACTTTCTATAAGCGCTTTTAATTTCATCTTTACTGGCATTTTTAGAAACACCCAATAATTCGTAAAAATCTTTTTTCATTTTGTTTTTGAGTTAAGGGCGGACACGTCGGTCCGCCCTTACTGTATTTTTTTTATTGTACCACTTCCCCTTCTTCGGCTTCTTTTTTATCATCGGCTTTAGCGCTTTCTTCAGCTTTTGGTTGAGCTTCACCTTCAGATCCTGGTTGGCCAGGTTGTTGCTGTTGATAAATAGCAGCACCAACTGTTTGAAGAATTTGATTTAATTCCTCTGAAGATTTGTCGAGTTCATCTTTTTTGGCATCAGTTTTAGCCAAAATTTCACGAGCTTCTTTAAGTTTATTTTCAATCTGCTCTTTATCTTCTGGTTTAACTTTATCGGCAAAATCTTTTAATGTTTTTTCACCAGAAAAAATAGTACCATCCAATTTATTTCGACTTTCAGCTAAACCTTTCTTTTCTTCGTCTTCTCTAGCATGAGCCTCTGCTTCTTTTTTCATTTGCTCAATCTCTTCTTCTTTTAGATTGGTAGCATTTTGAATGGTAATCTTTTGTTCTTTGTTTGTGCCCTTATCTTTGGCAGAAACAGAGAGAATACCATTACTATCAATATCGAAAGTGACTTCGATTTGAGGGGTACCACGAGGTGCAGGAGGAATACCATCTAACACAAATCGACCGAGGGTTTTATTGTCGATAGCCATTGGTCTTTCACCTTGCAAGACATTGATTTCAACTTGAGGTTGACTGTCGGCATAGGTAGTGAATATTTGAGATTTTTTGGTTGGAACAGTGGTATTTCTGTCGATAAGAGGAGTTCTAACACCTCCAGCAGTCTCAATCCCAAGAGTTAAAGGAGTGACATCTAATAGGACAACATCTTTAACCTCACCAGTTAACACAGCACCTTGGACAGCAGCACCAATAGCAACAACTTCATCTGGATTAACAGTGTTGTTTAGTTCTTTACCAAAGAAATTTTTAATAACTTCTTGGACTTTTGGCATACGAGTCATGCCTCCAACCATAATGATTTCTTTAATATCACTTTTGGTAACTTTGGCATCTTTAAGAGCTTTTTCAACTGGACCAATAGTTTTTTGAATTAATTCGTCAACTAATTTTTCTAGTTCAGATCTAGTTAATTTTTTAGTTAAATGCAAAGGATTACCGTCTTTTTGAGTGATAAATGGTAAGTTGATTTCAGTTTCAGCGGCATTACTAAGCTCAATTTTAGCTTTTTCAGCAGCTTCTCTGACTCGTTGAAGAGCTTGAGAATCTTTAGATAAGTCAACTCCATTTTGTTTTTGGAAATCATCAATAATCCAAGTAATGATTTTTTGATCAAAATCGTCTCCACCAAGGAAAGTATCGCCATTAGTAGATTTCACTTCAAAAATACCATCACCGATTTCGAGAATGGAAATATCAAAAGTACCTCCACCTAAATCGTAGACTGCAACTAATTCATTGCCTTTTTTATCGAGACCATAGGCCAAAGCAGCAGCAGTTGGTTCATTAACAATTCTTTGAACATTAAGACCAGCAATTTCGCCAGCTTGTTTAGTAGCTTGACGTTGAGAATCATCAAAATATGCAGGAACTGTAATAACAGCATCAGTGACTTTTTCACCAAGATATTTTTCAGCATCAGCTTTACATTTCTGTAAAATCATAGCCGAAATTTCTTGTGGAGTGTAAGCTTTACCGTTAACTTCAACAGAAGCTGTATTGTCTTTACCAGAAATAATCTTGTAAGGAGCAACAGTTTGAGTTTTTTTGACCTCAGGATCGTCCATTCGACGTCCCATTAGACGTTTGACACTATAGATAGTGTTTTGAGAATTAAGAACCATTTGGCGTTTGGCTAAATCACCAACTAATTTTTTAACTGGCTCAACCACTGAAGGAATAGTATTACGACCTTCTGAGGTAATGATAACTTTTGGAACTCCTGCTTCCATAACAGCAACACAGGAATTAGTTGTACCTAAGTCGATTCCGATTATTTTGTTTGACATAGTTTTTTTAATTAATTAACAATTAATAATTATTTTTGGTCAGTCATTCCGACAGTAACTTGAGCTGGTCGGATAAGGTGACCGTTTAATTTATAACCTAGTTTTCTGACTTCAATTACAAAGTTTTCCCGACCGTCGACTGTCTGGACACACTCCATTGATTGGGGGTCAAATTCTAAGTTTTGAGGATTGATTTCTTCTAAGCCTTCAGTCTTTAGAACTGAATTGAATTTGTCTATGGCCATTTTAAGACCAGGATCTTGTAAATGATTTTGAGCTAGATAAAAGTCATCTAAAACTTCGACCATTTTACTTAAAATAGAAGTAGTGGCCAAAGTAATAAAAAGTTGACGTTGAGATTCTATTCTTTTTTCTAAATTTGAATAATCAGCCAAAGATCTGGCTAATTTGTCAGACAAAAGATTTATTTCGTCTTGAGTAGGATTTTTTATTTTTTTATCTTTTGGCATAAAGATTTATTAACGACTAATAGTTGAAAGTAGTTCAGCAAAGTAATCAACAACAGGAACTACATAAGGATAACGGCAGCGAGCAGGACCTATAACACCAACAATACCTCGATGAGGACCAGCTTCATAGTTTTGATAAACAAAACCACAAGGCTCTAAAAATTCTAATCCAAGATCTTCTCCAATTAAAAGGTGAA
>JAQVSI010000034.1 GCA_028700625.1 Candidatus Shapirobacteria bacterium | reverse complement strand
CCTCTATCAAGAGTAATGTCGGTAAAAGAAAAACCCCCTTTTTCATCAACCATTTCTTTACCTAATGACAAATCATCTTTTAAAAGTTCTACCTCTACATTTGGCTCGGCTACTCCATTTATTGAAAATCTCGCACTATTAGTTGCTTCAAAATTAACAACCAGTCGAGGTGGAAGTGGGGGGAGAAATTTCTCTTCAGTTTCAACTAATTTATTTTTTGAATTACCAAGAAGGACTGATAATTTAATTAAAAGGGGTAAACCAAAAACCAAAACCGCCACAAAAATTAAGACCGTGACTCCACCAAGAATCACTGTCTTTTTGGTAATCTCCTCATCCTGTTTTCGGTCTAATCTAGATCTATTTTTTGTTTTAAAAAATTCTGACATATTTGTATTTTACCTTTTATCAGAGCCCCTTGCCAGAATTGAACTGACATCTGTGGTTTACGATACCAAAGCTCTACCGTTGAGCTAAAGGGGCGCCCTGAGCGGCTAGAGGGAATCGGACCCTCGACTAATCCTTGGGAAGGATTCATTTTACCACTAAACCATAGCCGCACTAAGCTAAATTTTACCACGGAGCCGTAGTATCATTCCAATTTCAAGCTGATCAGGGCTATTAAGTTTATCTTTATTATCCGTCCAAATTTTTGTCCACTGATAACCATCACCATACTCTCTGACCGCTATTTTCCAAAGTGAATCACCTCTAACTACCTTGTAGTCTCTGTCTTCTTTCTCTTCGATTTTAACCACGACTTTTTCAATTTGAGGTAACTTTAAAATTTGTCCTTTTTCTATTATATTTGGATCTTTAATATTATTCAGGCGGGCTATTTCTACCCACTTAAAGCCGTCTCCATATTCCCTTTCCGCAATTTTCCAAAGAGAATCGTTGACCACTACTTTTACCTCATCTGCGGCTAAATTTCCTTCTTTTGATTGGGCCAGTTCTTCTATTTTTAAATCATTTTTTACCCCGGGAATATCAATATTGCCCTTTCTTTTTTCGATAAAATTAACCATAAAACCGCCAACTGCTACAACTACTGCTAAACCCAAAAACATACTCACTACATCGTCTTTAGATTTAAACCATGATTTTTTTATTTTTTTCTTCATATAAGCAAACATATCTGATTTCTGACCTATAGTCAACCTCAAAAGGCTATTTATCTCCGTATAATAATTTCATTTTCCAGATTTGTATCTGTTGTCGGCATTAACCTATTTAATTCTTTAACAAATTGATTGATAGTTTCTGAATTTAGCTTATATATTCTCTCCTTACCTTTAACTTTAAAATCAACTAATTTAGATTTTCTTAAAATCGACAAATGGTTTGAAATTGTTGCCTGAGATAAATCAAGCTTTTTGACAATTTGACTAACATTTAATTCACCTCTTCCTAGCCAAAATATAATTTTTCGGCGGTTAATCTCTGCCAGTGCTTTATAGATTCTATCCACAATTAGATTATATCGATAATCGTCAATATGTCAATATAATTTAACAGTTGAAAATCAAGCCTCAAGGCCTCAGAATACATCACTATGAATAACTACGACAACAAACAAGAAAAAACCTTAGTTATTGTTAAACCAGATGGAGTTCAGCGCAGTCTGATTGGTGAAGTGATCAAACGCTATGAACAATGTGGTCTCAAGCTAGTTGCTCTAAAAATGGTTATCCCGAGTCGAGAACAGGCATTAAAACACTATTCTGTTGATCCGCAGTGGGCGCTTAAAACCGGTACTAAAAGTATCGAGGCTTACAAGGCCAAAGGCTTAACCCCTCCTACCGAAGACCCCATCGAATTTGCAGAAAAAATCCGAAAAAATCTATTAGATTTTATTTCCAGTGGTCCCATTGTCGCTATGGTCTGGCAGGGGATGAATGCCATCGGTATTGTTAGAAAAATTACAGGTTCTACTGAACCGTTAGCTTCAAACCCTGGTACTATCCGTGGGGATTACACTATAGATTCATACAATGCAGCTGATACTGATTCTCGAGCTGTTAGAAATATTATTCACGCTTCCAGCTCTGTTGAGGAAGCAAATAGCGAAATTAATTTATGGTTTGATAAAAAAGAAATATTAAATTATCGTCTCATTGCCGAAGAAATCCTCTACGACGCGAATCTCGATGGAATTTTAGAATAAAAACGTAATAAATCCTCTAAATAGGGGGATTTTAATTGCGGAACGTGTGGGACGAGATTAGAACATTTTTAATAAATTCAAGAGAACCATCATTACAAAAAATCCAAGTAAATACGTTTAAATATAACATTTAAATAAAAAGTGATATACTTTGAATTAGAAAATATAAATTTTAATTAATACTTATGAAAGAAAGAATGCAAAAAATTATTGAACAAGATAATCTAAGAAAAGAACAGGAAAGAATAAAAGGAATAGAGGAAGCAAGGGCAAAACAAGCTGCCGAGAATAAACGAAAAAATGAAGCAGAAGAAAAGGATAGAGAATCAATTAAAAAATGCAATAATATCTTGGATAAATTGGAATTACAGTCTGATCTTGAAGAGATTAATTCGGAGTTTTTAGATAATAGAGGAATATTTCAAAAAACTGAAGGAAAAAGTTCATATTTTACGTCTCATACACATAGCGCTAGAAGTGACGGTGATAATGATTACGATTATACAAGGGAACATTCCTACTCTTTTGCCAAAATTACTTTAGATTTTAAAAACGAAAATAAGATTAGTGCTATTGTTGAAAACGAAGAAGAAAAATTGTCATTAATACTCTTACTCGATAATGGAAACTTTAAAAGTGACAGTAGAGTAATACCAGATATAGACTCACTCGACTTAAATTCTAGCGATAATT
Organism: Candidatus Shapirobacteria bacterium; assembly: GCA_028700625.1. Lineage (GTDB taxonomy): Bacteria > Patescibacteriota > Microgenomatia > UBA12405 > UBA12405 > WARW01. The sequence continues at coordinate 1,877 of JAQVSI010000034.1, read as the reverse complement.
ATCAAGAAAAGGCAAAAAATGCGTTAGCCGAATTATGTATCAATGCAGAAAAAAACAATTTTTTTAATCCTCTTATAGAAAATCAACCCCAAAGAATAGATCCTCCACAAAGAAAGAATCTCTTCGATATTTTTAAACGAAAAAGTTAAATAAACCCAGTATGTTAGGGCATTTTTATCTGCGGACCGTGTGGGACGAGATTGCAACTTATTTGAGAGTAACTAACTGGAATAAATTTGTTTTATATATGGTAAACACCCATCACTTTTCTCAAAGCTTATCTGAATAAGGTAGTTTTTTAATAAAATTTTCCATATATATCCAATCCGGATCACCTTTGCTGTTTGAAGGTAATCTAACAATTAAGTCCTGTGAGTCATTTAACCGTATCTGTCTTCCATAACTCCACTTATATCCTTCTTGAGAAATCATAGTTATCATAAACATAGCAATATATTTATTGAAGCTGCATTTTGGTATCAAGATTGTTACATCAGAAGTTGCACAAAATGGTTGGGATTGATAAAACACAGACATGTCTACCTTCCCAATTGTAAGACATTCTTGTCTATATACCGGTGCCATATTTGTAAATGCCATAACGCCATTATTTTTATTTGAGGCAGAAATAAGTGGTGTTTCTCCGTATTCAAAGTCAGTAACTGGATAATATTTACCAGCAGCCATATCAAAATACTGATTATATAGGGAAAATTCTTTCCATAAAGAGGTGTCACAATGTTTAACTTCTTCACCAACTTTGGATATTTCAAGATTAAAATACTTAACAACCAATTCCCCTAGTGTTAATGAGTCAATATTCTTTCCAAAAAGATCCAGTTTACTTTCAGCAATATAAGATAAATATTTTTTAATTGTATTTATAAAAGATTTTGTTGATAAGTTACCATAATCAGTTTTGGAATAATCTTGTATTAGCCACTCACTGTTTCTTCTAATTTTTGACTTTACAAGTGTTAAATCGTTAGCATAAAGACTTGGGTTGGAAATTTTTACTATTAAATCTTTTTTTATTGTCGTCCATTTGTTAAAAAGATCATATCTTCCTCTATTTTTTGTTAAGACATACCCGTCATCTTTTAGGTCAAAGAAAATAGTTTCAGTTTCACCTTGTGGCTTAAATGTTTCAAAAACAGCGATTGATCTATTTGTTGCTGCATTGGGCATGAACAAATTTTTAGGCATATTTATCACGTATTTTAGTGTGTGTTTAGACAGAATTTTGTTACGTATTTCCGTATCTTTACAATAAGTTGACAGTGGGGCGATTATTACACAATATCTACTACATAAATCAAGCATTTTAACTAAAAACTCTATTTCTTTCGGAGTGGGGTTTTTTTTGTTTTCGAGACCTCCTCCTCCATATGGAGGATTAACAAAACCAATAGTAGGCCTTAAACCATCATTTTTTAGGCTGATTAATTCATCATCAGCCTCTTTTGAAAAAAAATCTTCATTGAAAATGTGTGATTTTCCATCTCCCCTAAAAAGCATATTTGATATTGCCAATGTGTACATCATTGTATTTTTTTCAAATCCAATTAGCTGGTTTTTTCTTATTGCATCAATCTTTTCTTGTTTATTTACTGTCTCCGGATTATTGTTGATTAACTCGATTAATTTCTGCATTCCTGCAATTAGAAACGCTCCAGTACCGCATGCAGGGTCAAAAAATACATCATTGATTTTTACATCTACTAAATCGGTAAACAATGAGGTTATATGGTGTGGTGTGAGTACGCTCATCTCCCGGGGAATCGTCTTCTAGGGAAAAATCAGATGAATTATCAGATGAATTATCAGATAGAATGTTTTGGGCAATATTATAACTAAAATTTTACCAATACTCATAC
>JAQVSI010000002.1 GCA_028700625.1 Candidatus Shapirobacteria bacterium | reverse complement strand
AAAAAATATGGGATGTTAGTGTGGAAAAGTGGGAAAAGTGGGGAGTGACCTATAATTTAAATAGGTTAAAATAAGCCCTCCTTGTCAAGGGAGGGTGCCCGAAGGGCGGGTCGGTTTGATAGAATGGTTTATGATATTAGGAATAGATCCAGGATTAGCTAACACTGGATGGGCGGTTTTAAGAGATGAAAAAACTTTAGTGGAGTGTGGGTGTTTAAAAACAAAAATTAGTGAAGTTTCGGCTAAGAGATTAGATCAAATTTATTGTGAATTGGAAGGATTGATTAAAAAATATAAGGTGGAGGCAGTGGCGATTGAAACTTTATTTTTTGCTAAAAATGCCAGTTCAGCTATAAAAGTGGCTGAAGCAATTGGGGTAATTAAAGTTTGTGGACAAAGAAATGGAATTGAGGTTGTGGGTTTTACTCCACTTCAGGTGAAAATGGCTTTGGTGGGTTACGGCAGAGCGGAAAAAGAGCAAGTGGAAATAATGGTTCGCAATTTTTTAGGTTTGAAAAAAAATATTAGTCCGTCTCATGCATCAGATGCAGTGGCAGTGGCTTTGACTTATTTATTTACTAACAAAAATTTGGTGATTTGATATAGTTTGTGGGTGGTTGGATAGTCTTTGGGTTTTGTTTGGTTTACCCGCCTGCAAAAGCTATCGCTTTAGCGATTGCGGGCAGGGTGTTAAAATGAGTTTATGATTTCGAGTTTAAAAGGAGAGATTTTAACAATTGGTAATAATTTTGTAGATATTGAAGTGCAAGATGTTGGTTATTTGGTTTGGTGTGGATTGAATTTTTTAAAGAAAAGAACAGTTGGAGAAAAAATTAAAATTTATACTTATCAATCAGTTTCTGAAAATGATGTTAGTTTGTTTGGATTTGAAACAATTAATGAAGTTAATTTATTTAAAATGTTAATTTCTGTGTCGGGAGTGGGACCAAAAAGTGGAGCCCAAATAATGGGTCAAGTTGATAGTGAAGAAATTATTAAAGCAATTGGAAATGCAGATGTTGGATTTTTTGAAAAAATTAAAGGAATTGGCAAAAAGACAGCTCAAAGAATTATTATTGATTTGAAATCAAAAATTGGCGGATTAGGAGAATTGGATTTGACTAAAGATGATGAAAAAACAGAGAATGATTTGACTTTAAGTTTAAAACAGCTTGGTTTTGAAAGAAAAGAAATTGAAAAAGTGGTGGCAAAATTGCCAACTGAATTAATTACAATTGAAGAAAAATTAGAATGGTGTTTAAGTAAAATATGACGGATACAAATTTAAATCCTAAAGCCGAAGTTAGTGAAAAAATAGTGGAGAAAAGTTTGCGACCACAAAAATTAAATGAATTTATTGGACAAGAAAAATTAAAACAACAATTAAATATTTTTTTGGAAGCGGCTAAGAACAGAAACGAAGCTTTAGATCATATTTTATTTTATGGTCCACCAGGACTTGGTAAAACAACTTTAGCTTGTTTGATGGCTCGAGAAATGGGGAGTAATATTAAAATGACTTCTGGTCCAGCTTTGACTAGAGCAGGAGATTTGGCTTCAATTTTAACTGGTCTTAAAAAAGGTGATTTTTTGTTTATTGATGAAATTCATCGTTTAAATAAATTAGTGGAAGAAATGCTTTACAGTGCCATGGAAGATTTTGCTTTGGATATTGTTCTTGGAAAAGGACCATCAGCAAAGACTGTTAGGCTTAATTTACAAAAATTTACCTTAGTTGGAGCAACGACTAGAATTGGATTAATTTCAGGGCCAATGAGAGATCGATTTGGTTACGTTCAACAACTAGATTTTTATGATGATAATGATTTAAAAGAAATTATTGAAAGAACGGGAGAAGTTTTAAAAGTTAAAATTGAATCAGAGGCGGCGGAATCGATTTCAAAAAGATCTCGAGGAACTCCAAGAATTGCTAATCGACTTTTGCGACGAGTACGGGATTATGCCCAAGTAAACCCTCTTTCGCATAAAGCTACAGATGGGCAAGCAATTATTACAGCTGAACATGTAGACAAGGCTTTAAAAATGTTGGGAGTGGATAAAGATGGATTATCTGATGCTGATAGAAAATATTTAGAAATTATTAGAAAACAATATAGTGGAGGGCCGGTGGGAGTGGAAAATATTGCGGCCGCGCTAACCGAAGATGTGGGCACAATTACTGAGGTCTATGAACCATTTTTAATGAAAAAAGGATTAATTAAAAGAACACCAAAAGGGAGAGTGTTAACATGAGTGAAAAAAATGATTTTGAGCAAATAGTTTTTGAAAATATTAACGTTGAAGATATTGTTAGGCGGGGTAAAATAAGAACTTGTATTGAAGAATCAAATCATCAAAAATTTATTGACAATAAAAAAAGAAGAGTAATTGATTTTGTTCAGGCAAAAAAAAAGATTGAATTAAATAAACAAAGCAAAAATATTTAATAACTGCTGGGCGATTAACTTGAATAAAAAAGGGCAGGATATTCTTTGCTAAAGCTGTGAAAATACTGATTTATTCGGTTTGGATACCAAGTAACCAAAGAACGGCTTCTTTTCTATAACGTCGGTCACCACGAGCATTAATTCGGATAGCTGGCAATTTACCTCGTTTACCCCATCTTTTGATGGTTAATTTACTAACGCGTAATAGATCGGCGACTTCGGCCACGGTTAGGAGGTCGGGAAGATTGTCGATAGAGACTCCGTTAACTTTTTTTGGAGTGGAAGAATTTTGTTTCACAAGTTTCTCTTGCGATTCTGTTTGATAGTCCATTGATTGGCTCCTCTTATATCACAATAATGATTAATTAATATCAGTAAAACATATTGCATATTAATGTGTCAATAATCAAAATCCACCCCAACCCCTCCTTTGACGAAAGGAGGGGAAAATTTTATCAATTTTTAATTGAGTCTCCCTTTAGTCAAAGGGAGAAACGGCGAAGCCGAGAGAGATTTGATAGAATTGTTTATGGATTATAAAATTGCATTTTTTGGAGTTAAAAGTTGGGAGAGGGAAATAATCGAAAAAGAAATTATCAAAATAGATAGTTTTGGAATTGGAATTTTTGAAGACGAAGTACAAGATAATTTAGAATTGGCCGAAAAATATGACATTATTTCTCCTTTTATTTACTCAAAATTAGATAAAGAAATTTTGGCTAAATTGCCAAATTTAAAAATGATTGTAACAAGATCGACAGGGATGGACCATATAGATGTTGATGAGTGTAAAAAAAGAAAAATAAAAATATTTAATGTGCCAATTTATGGTTCAAATACGGTAGCAGAATATACTTTTGCATTGTTGTTGGCTATTACAAAAAAAATAGTAGTGGCTCATCAATCGGTGGAAGATGGGGAATTTAATCCAGAAGGTCTGACAGGAGTTGATTTATTTGGAAAAACATTAGGAGTGATTGGAGTTGGAAAGATAGGACAAAATGTGATTAAGATTGCTAAAGGTTTTGGAATGAAAGTTTTGGGAGTGGATCCGGTCTTAAAAGCTGAAGAAGCAAAAAAAATTAGTTGTAAGTTAGTGGATTTGGAAATTTGTTTGAAAGAAGCGGATTTTGTTACCTTTCATGTGCCAGCAATTCCAGAAACTTTTCATATGGTTAATAAGAAAAATATTAAATTAATGAAAGAGGGGAGTTTTCTAATTAATACTTCGCGAGGGGCAGTTATTGAAACTGAAGCAATTGTGTGGGCCCTTAATAATAAAATATTGGCTGGAGCGGCTTTAGATGTGACTGAGGAAGAGAATTTATTGGAAAGTATGAGTGTGGTAATGAGTAAAAAAATTACCAAAGATAATTTGCAAGAAGTGTTGAGCTTTCATATGCTTAGAGATAGGGATGATGTAATTTTTACACCTCATAACGCTTTTAATACCAAAGAGGCAATTGAAAGAATTGTTGAAACAACGGTGGAAAATATTGTAAATTTTTGTAGGAATTAATTTCTAGTAAAATCATCTTCAAGTCGAATAATATCCTCTTCTGTTGAAGGATCTGATGGATCATTATGTATCCATATTTCAGCTACTATTCCTGCTTTTTCTAGACCACAAAGACGATGAGTTTCTTCTTTTTTAAGAGTAATAGATTGTCCTTTTTCTAAAATTAATTCATTATTATCAGCTACTACCTTAACAGGTCCATCGACAACATACCATTCTTCTGAACGTTTATGGTGAATTTGAAGAGAAAGTCTTTTGTGAGGTTCTACAAGAAGTATTTTAGGACTAATAAATTGATTGTTAGGATTGAAATTAGGAAAAAAAAGATCTAAAAAATTATTTAAAGAATCTGGAGAAATGTGCCAAAAAGCACCCCATGGACGCTCGATATCTTTTAAAGAAAAAGATAAGTGATTTTTTTGTAACCATTTTTCAGTTTTTTTAATTAGTTTCATTTTTGTCATCTTCATATTATATAATAATAATATGAAACCTGTAATAATTTGTGGTGGAATTGGCAGTAAAATGTGGCCAATGAGCCGAAGCACAATGCCAAAACATTTTTTACCATTGGTTAATGGTAAATCATTGTTTGAATTGAACTGGGAAGCTTTGAGAAAGAGATTTAGCCCAGAGGAAATATTTTTACAAACAAATGAAACTCAGGCTAAGATTGCCAAAAATATGGTTTCAGAAATTATTGAGGAAAATATTTTTATCGAACCAGAAATGAGGAATCAAGGGCCAGCAACTGGATTTGCTGCTGCTCAGCTAATCAAAAAAGGTTTTGGAGATGAACCATTTATATTGGTTCAGGCTGATGTTTTAAGAGAATCAGATGAAAATTTTTTAACTATGATTGGAGAAGTGGAAAAATTGGCCAATGAAAGTGATAAATATATTACTGGTGGTTTTACTCCACAATCAATTATTAGAGGAGTAGATTATTTAGTTAAAGGAAATTTAGTTAGTGAAGAAAATGGAGTTGATATTTTTGAGGTAGCTGATTATATCGATAGAACTGAAGAAGATAAAATAAAACAGTATTTAGGAACAGGTAAATTACTTTTGCATGCCAATCACACCACGATGACACCAAATAATTTATTAAAAATGTATCAAAAATATAAAATTGAATGGTATGAGCCATTAGTAAATATTGCAAATGGTGGTGATGTAGTTACCGAATATGCAAAAATGCCAAAAGCAGGAATAGAAGATGTAACTAAATTAGTTTATAAAAATAATGAATCTTTGGTGGTTGAATTGCCATTTAATTGGGTGGATTTTGGAACTTGGGAATCGGTGGCTAATTATATGAGTGATAGAGGTTTTTATAAAACAGATGGTGAAACTTTGGAAATTGAAAGTAATAATAACTTTATTTATAAAAAAGATAAAAAATTTATTGCAGTGATTGGGGTTGATGATTTAGTGGTGGTGGATACTGGTGATGCTTTATTGATTACTAAAAAGGACCAAACAGGAAAGGTGGGACAGGTAGTTGATAAATTAAAAGAGGGAAATAACGAAGAATTATTATAAATAAAAATTTTTAGTAACTAAAAAACCCGCCAAACGGCGGGTTTTTAATAGTTAAAATAAAATTATTTTAATTCAACTTGTGCTCCAGCGGCTTCTAATTTTGCTTTAGCATCATTAGCAGCTTCTTTTTTCATAGTACCTAAATCAGCTGGACAGGCATCAACCATATCTTTGGCTTCTTTAAGACCAAGTTCTGGTTTAAATTCTCGGACAGCTTTGATGACAGCAATTTTATTTGCGCCAGCAGAAGTGATGATAACATCAAATTCAGATTTTTCTTCAGCAGGTGCAGGTGCAGCGCCAGCGCCAGCAGTAGGTGCAGCGGCAGCAGGTGACACGGCAACAGCTTTAACATCGAATTTTTCTTCGATACCTTTAACGAGTTCTGATAATTCTACAACTGAAAGCTCAGAGATAGAATCTAATATTTTTTGCAATTTTGCGGATAATTCCATATTTTTGTTTTTTAATTTTTAATAATTGAACAATTAATTTTGTTCTTGTTTGTCAACAACAGCTTTTAGAGCTAGAGCTAACTGATTTTGATTGTAACGCATACTGTAAGTAAGACGTTGCAATGGATTGACCAATCCACCCAAAAGTTGGGTGATGAGAGTTGATTTGGAAGGAAGAGCTAAAAATTGTTTAAGCTCATCAAATCCAAGTAACTTCTTGTCATAGACACCATATTTGAAGGTGATAAATTCTTGAGTTTTGTTGACTTTGTCAACTTCTTTGAGAGGACCTACTTCATCTTCATTACAGAAGGTAATAGCGGTTGGTCCAACCAATGTTTCAGGAAGAGTAATGCCGAGATTGGCAAGGGCGCGAGTAATGAGGCTGTTTTTGACAACTTCAATACGACCACCATTGGCACGGACATTGTCACGAAGAGTGGAAATGTCAATAGCATTAAGACCTTGATATTGGATCAAAGCACAAGATTTAGCTTGTTCAAATTTAGCTGTAATGTCGGAGACTTGATCGACTTTAGCTTGATTTGGCATATTGGTTTAATAAATAAAAAAACCTCGCCGAAGAAGCGAGGGTATTAATCAAGACAAATAAATTGTTTTGACCTCGGTGGGACTTATTTGAATGCCTACTGTCTTCGGTTAGATTGGGTTTATTGTATCAATTAGATTTTGCTTTGTAAATAGATTAGTTATTAAAAGGCCCGAGGTGATGTTGTTGAACATGAGTTCAAAAACGCCTCGGGCGGGTAAACACAAAACTTATGGAAGTAAAAAATCCAAAATCTCTTTAGCTTTAGTTTCATTAGCAATTGTTGGTTGATAATTGTTGATTTTGCCTGAATACATTAGACAAGGAACAATCTCCCAATCACTGCTTATTAATTTATTATCAATAAATTTAAAGTTTTGTTGATAAATAAATGTTTCCGGTTGAGGATTGAGGTGTCCACCATAGGTAAAATTAGCAAGAGAATAAACAATGACTTTGTCTTGATAAACTTCAATAGGCTGAATAACATGAGGATGAGTACCAAGAACTAAGTCGACACCTTTATCAATTAGATAATGAGCTAACCAAATTTGATCTTCGTTTGGAGTTTTGGTTCTTTCTTTTCCCCAATGAATAGAAATAATTTGAATGTCTGATTGGCTCGAAGCTAAAGTTAAATCTTTTATAATTTTGTTGGCTTCAGTTTTATAATCTAAACACAAGACGTTGTAACCAAGAAGGGCAATAGTAATTTCATCTTTTTTAAAATAAATAATTTCTTCCTTGTCGTAACATCCTCCAAAATGTCCGACGGAATATTTATTTAAGTTTTCTTTAGTATCGGTTAGTCCTTCTTCCCAATAATCATAACTATGATTATTGGAGAGATTTACATATTCAACACTGCCTAATTTAAAAACTTCGGCGAATTCTGGTGGACCTTTAAAGCTGAAATAAGGGGTTTCATTTTTAACTCTTTTATTAGTTGAATTGGTAAAAACACCTTCACAATTGGCTATAGTTAAATCGTCTTTAGAAAGAATGTTTACTACATTATTGAAATAATAGGACAGATCTTCGGGGCTTTGATTGATATAAGATTTATCATAATCAATTTTGCTGCTGTCAAATCCAACTGTGCAATCACCAATTGCTGATATTTTAATTTCGATAACTTCTGGAGTAGGGGTTAAAGTTGGGATTAAGGTTGGTGTTGGAATTGGAGTTATGGTGACTGTTTCTTGATTTGGAAAGGTTATTTTTTCACTTAGAAAATTACTAGAAAAAATTCCTACAATCAACGATATGATGATTAAGAACAGAGCAATGTGAAGTGATAGTTTCATATAATATCTCCCTCTTTTACTTAAGTTTTGTACTTTTAAAATTATTGACAAGATATCTTTTCTTCTCTAAAGATTTTTTCAATATCACAATTACTAATTTCGGTACCATCGTCGTTTAATAAAAAGAAAGATATCGCTTTTTTTATTTTAAAAAGATCTTTTATTTTTACTAAAATACAATGAGTATCGGTTGATAATTTGATTGAAAAAAATCCTCTCTCTTTAAGAATTTTTCTTGATTCTAGTGAGGAGAATAAATTGAATTCGTGATCCATAATTTGAATAGCCATATATCTCATAAAATTTCCTCCTTTCTTTTTTATTGTGAATATATGTAAAAGAACAAAAAAGTAAAGAACGCTTTTGTTCTAAATCTTTTTAACTTAGTGCTGCGATTTTATGGCAAATATGGTTAGAAGTCAAATTTTTAGGTAAAATTAAGAAATGAAAAATTTTTGGGTTTTATTAATGTTTTTAATTGTGGTTGTATTTTTCTATTGGTTTTTTGAAAATAGAAAAACAAAAATAATTAATCCATTGATTAAAACTGATAAAATTGAAGAAATAAAAAAAGAAAAAAATACAGGTTGGTTAGCTAAATATAATTTTGAAAATTTGAGAAAAAGAGAAAATATAGCTTCAGAAATTAAAAAAATAGGAAAAGTTTTAGTGGTTGAGGAAGCTAGAAAAGATTCAGTGGATTTTGAGAGTAAGGCAATTAGTTTTGAATCAAATGGCAAGAAAATAAGTGGGATGATGAATGTGCCAATAACTCCAATGAGTAATAAATTACCAGCGATTATTATGATTAGGGGTTTTGCTGAATCAGAAGGATACTTTGTGGGATCGGGTAGTTGGAAAGCAGCTGATGAGTTAGCTCGAAATGGTTTTATAACAATAAGTTTGGATTTTTTAGGTTTTGGATTATCAGATGCTGAATCAAATGATATTTTAGAAGCTAGATTTGAAAAGGTAATATCAGTCTTGGATTTAATTGAATCAGTTAAGAATTTAGATATAGTCGACAGTGAAAAAATTGGAATTTGGGCTCATAGTAATGGTGGACAAATTGCTATTTCAGTTTTGGAAATTAGTGGACAAAATTATCCAACAGTTTTGTGGGCACCGATGACAAATCCGTTTCCTAAAAGTGTTTTAGAAATGGTTGATGATCAAAGTGAAGGAAGTTTGAAAGTAAGACAAAAGATAGAAGATTTTGAAAAAGAATATGACAGTAAACTTTATTCAATTGATAACTTTTACGATTGGATAGAAGCACCAATTTTGATTCATCAGGGAACAGATGATGTGTGGTGTGAGGTTGAATGGCAACAAGATTTGCAAAAAAAATTAAAGAAATTAGGAAAGGAAATAATTTTAGATATTAGGCAAGGAAATGATCACAATTTGAAACAAGATTGGCAAAGTGTAATGGATCAGGATATAAAGTTTTTTAAAGAAAAGGGTCTCAAAATTTTGGATAAATCCAAAGAATGAGACCCTTCAAGGGATGATTGTTCGAAAACATTAGTGTCTTTGATTACGCTAATTGCAGCCATAGTGGATTAATTTGATAAAGACGAGTTTCTTTGGAATTCATTAGATAATCTCATTTCTTTTTAAATAAAGGGAATTTTAATAGGGGTAAAATTAATTTTAATGAAATCGGTAATAAGATTTTTGGTCGATCGATAATCATTAAAATGGACAATTTCGAAGACTAACAATTGTTTAAGACGGATAAACTCGTCTCCAATAAGTCCAATGCCATAAAGATTACCTTTAGTGTTATTAATTTGAAGATAATTATCAATTAAACCTTTTGTAATACGACAAGTTGCAAGATCAATTGGTTTTTCTATATATCTTCTGTTAAAAAGGGATATTTTTCTTTTGGGTAGATAATCAACATATCCACTAATCCAACATGGGCCTTGAGAAAATCTTTGTTCAAATAAAATTTTTCTAGGATTAAACCCTTCATTTTTTATGGTACATTCAATAATGTAGGCTTTCCTTTCCACCTGAACACCACAAGAGAATTCTTCCATAATTTCTTGGGGGTCTATATACTCTCTGGTTACATCAATAAAATCTGGAATTATGGGATAGTTACCACCTTTGAAAGCTTCGATGACTTTTGGGATATCTTCTTTACCTAGAACTGGAATCTGAATCATAAGTTAAAACCTCCTTTACTTTATGTGTTTTCGAATTTTTAAAGAACTAAATATAAAAAAAGTTAGCAATTTAAACTATTTTAATTTATTCTTATACTTTTATTCGAATTATAACCTTTAATCTTTAGACTGCAATAGGGTTTATAAAAAAATGATTTTAAGTTATACTACCCTATAGCTAATAATTATAAATTTTTTTATATAATTTATGAAAATATATTTCATTGCATCTTCCAGATTAGTAGAAGCCAATCCCAAATTGTATGCAAAAATGTATTCTTATTTGTCGGCTGAAGCGAAAATGGTTAGTGATAAAGTAATGAAATGGGTAAAAAGTGGAGTAAAAAACATAAGTATTGCTCCATTAAAAGTTAAAAAAGTGAATTATCTAGAATCATTGGATTCGGTTAAAAAGGCAGATATAGTGGTAATGGAAGTTTCTGGTCATAGTATGTCAATGGGTTATTTAGTTAGTAAAGCTTTGGAAATGAACAAACCAGTGATTGCTTTGCATAAAAAAGAACATGTTCCAAATTTTATTAAAGGTATTAGTGATCAAAAATTGATAATTTCGGAATACTTAGAGGAAGATGTAGAAGAAATAATGGAGAAAGCTTTAAAAAAGGCTAGTAGTTTAATTGACGTGAGATTCAATTTTTTTGTTAATGCAAAAATATTGAATTATTTAGATTGGGTATCCCAGAAAAAAATGTTGCCAAGATCAGTGTTTTTGAGAAATTTGATTGAAAGAGAAATGAAGAAAGATAAAGAGTTTAAAGCTTAAATTTAGATTTAACTTTGAGCCAGTAAGGTGATTGACGGCAAAGATTGGAAGAGTCAGAAGGATTTTTTAAGATTGACTTGACTAATTCTTCTAGAAAAATAGTGTTTTGAGAACCTTTGACTAAAATAGTTTCACTACCTTTTATATTTTCTTTTAAAAATTCAGCAGCCGTCCACCAATTGTCAAACTTTTGAGATTTATCGCCAAAGTATTTTTTAGTTTCTGGTCCTACGCTAATAATTAGATCAGCTGATTTAGTAGCTAGTTCATAAATTTTTTGATGCTCTTCTGGGCTTGATTTACCAAGTTCTCGCATGTCGCCCAAGACAGCAATTTTTTTGGTTTTAAAAGTAGTTAAAAATTTTAAAAGTTCCTGGCAGGCAATAGGGGAAGAATTATATGAACTATCTATAATTGTGGTATTTTTTATGCCTTCTAAGATAGAGGAACGGGATGGAGGAAGAGAAAAATTTTCTTGAATATTTTTAATAGCTTGGTCGTAATTAATATTAAAAATTCTGGCCAGAGATAAGGCTGTACCAAAACTGATTTGATAAATATCTGGAAGATAAAAATTGGAAAATTTAATTTTAGTTGGAGTTATTTTAATTATATTTTTGTTTTGGGTGTATTTTTTAACTAATTTATCTTGATCATTAATAATGGCAACACTGGCTTGGTTAACTAATTTAGCTTTTTCCATAGCAATTTCATCTAGAGAATCAAAATTTAACATATGAACAGGACTAACATTAAGAAAAATTCCAATATTAGGCTTAACAACAGAAAGAAGATAATCCATATTTTTTGGCCAAGAAGCTGAATCGATGCCCATTTCTAAAATCAAAATGTCGTAAGATTTCCAGTTGGTGAGATATTTAAGGGGGATTAAAACAATTATTTTCAACCAAGTAACGAAATTATAGTTGTTAATTTTAAGACCAAGCAGACTAAGAGGCAGTCCAGACTCAGAATTGCAATTGTCATTAGTTTTTACTTTGTAAGTTTTTGGAAAAACGGTTTGACAAGCAAGTAAGGTGGAACTTTTACCAGCAGAACCAGTAATACCAACAATATCAAGTTGTCGATGTTTTCTTTTTTGAAGAAATCTAACTTTTGAAATTTGAATTTTGGCAAAAAAACGGAGGTAGTAGAGGATAAAGAGAGATATTTTTTGTTTCACTAGTCTTATTTTACCAGTTTTATGTGTGGGAAGGCTTTGAAGAGACGTCTGCTACGTCTTTTGAACTTTAGAAAATCATCTTCATACTGGTCTTTTAGATGATCTAGTTTATGAAAAATACTTCTTAAATTAATAATAAAAATTAGACTAATAATAAAGTCGATTAAAAAATACATAAAAATGGCTAAAGATAAATAAAAAGAAGTTTTTAAAATAATTAAGGAGACAAAAGAAACTATTGATGGATGAATAAAATAAAAAAGAAAGAGGCTTAGAAAACCCCAATAAATGGAAAATTTTAAACAAATTTTACCATCGAGATTATATTTTTGATCAGAATAATCCCACCAATTGGTTTTAAAAATTGATTCTAAAATAAATCCGGTTAAATATTCAAGAGCGGAAGTTGTAATGATGGCGCCAATAAAAAACAAAAAGGGATGATTAGCAATTGGTCCTAGTATTGTGATTAAAAAAAGAACACCAATGCCATAAATTGGACAAACAGGTCCAAAAAGAAAACCACGATTGACAAATTTTTTTGATTCATAGCTGGCATATAAAACTTCCAAAGCCCAACCAATAAGAGAATAGATGGCAAAATATAAAATAATCTCAGACAAATAAATGATATTGAACATGGTTAAGTATAACTTTTTTTAAACGAAAAACCCCCACAATTTGCGGGGGTTTAATTTGAAAACTTAGTTTAAGCAGTAATCATTATTTTAACACAAGGGCCGATGGTGGCACAAAGAGCTAATTTTTTGATTTTATTGGCTTTAACAACTTTAATTAATTCTTCAACATTGGCAATAATTTCTGAATCTGGTTGAGAAGTTTTACCAACAACAATGTGAATAATAGGAGCTTTCTTTTCAGTTTTTAAAATTGTTTTAGCAACTGAAAGTTTTTTAAGAGATTCTTCTGGTTTGTCGGTTAAAGTACCATTTTTGGGATTTGGCATTAAACCTTTTGGTCCTAAAACCTTAGCCAAAGGTAAGAGTTTTGGCATAGTGGCTGGAGTAGCGATTAAAATATCAAAATTAACTTTATTTTCTTTAATCTCAGCTAAGATGGTGTCATTTAAAATAACCACTTTTTTGCTGGCGGTTTCTAAATTAGGAAAAGTTATTTCACCAATATTACCAATGTCCAAACCGGTAACGTGGGCTTCAATTTTACCTTCAAATTTGGATAAGGAAGTTTCTTTAACTAATTTAACGGCTTCTTTTAAAGAATAGTACTTTGTGACATCGATTTTAGCTTTAGCAGCTAAATATTTTTTAGATCGCTTTTTGGCGACTTTTTGAACGGTACTAACTTCTTGTGGAGCCTCTGAAGTTTCGATAACTTCTTCTACGGCCTTTTGAGATTCATCAGTTTTGACAATCTCTTCCACTTTGGTCCCGATAGATCGGGATTTCGCTTCGCTCAATTTGTTTTTTTTGAGTTTATTTTCTTGAGTGGTTTTGCTCATATTTGGTTTTTTAATTAATAATTTTAAAGGAATAAACCCTTTGTCACTTTGTGACATTTCCCTTGACAGGGCAATTTATTTTATTGAATTATTTCAATTCCCATGGATTTGGCAGTGCCCATAACTGATCTTTTAGCAGCTTCTAAATCGTTGGTGTTTAAATCGACAATTTTAGCTTTGGCTATTTCTTCAACTTGAGCCATAGTTAATTTTCCAACTTTTTCACGACCAGCAGTGGTAGCACCTTTGGTAATACCAGTCATTTTTTTGATCATGTCAGAAACTGGAGGTTTTTTGATAATGAAATCAAAAGAACGATCTTCATAGATAGTAATAACGGAAGGAATTAAAGAACCTCTCATATCTTTGGTTCTTTCATTGAATTCATTACAGAATTCCATAATCTTGATACCCTGAGGTCCAAGAGCAGTACCGACTGGAGGAGCTGGATTAGCAGTTCCTGCAGGAATGGTAAGTTTGACGATTATTTTTATTTTTTTTGCCATAAATTTATAGTTCTTTACTAACTTGTAAAAAGTCGAGTTCGACTGGGGTTTCTCGTTCGAAGATAGAGATTAAGACTCTAATTTTTCCTTTTTCTTGGTCAATAGATTCAATTGTACCAATGAAATCAGCAAAAGGGCCATTGGTAATTTTGACAACGTCTCCAATAGTGAAAGGGGTTTGATATTTTGGTTTATCTTCTTCGGTGGTTTGAAGAATTTGATCGACTTCTTTTTGAGAGATAGGGGATGGAGTATTTTCTATACCAATAAATCCAGTAACACCTTGGGTTGTACGAACAGTGATCCAAGAATCATCGGTTAAAACCATTTGAATTAAGACGTAACCAGGAAAGGTTTTTTCTTGAGACTTAACTTTTTGTCCACGGCGGATAATCATTTTACTTTGAATAGGAACAATGGCTTGAAAAATACTATCTTCTAGACCCATGGTTTTTATTCTGATTTTTAAGGCTTCAATAGCTTTATATTCGTGACCAGAATAGGTGTTTATAACGTACCAGGCGGCGTCAATAGTAGGTTCGAAAGGAGAGAGTTTGAATAAAAACTCTTTTTTGTTAGTTTTTGCAGAAGTTTTTGGCATAATTTATTTGCTAATTTTGTTTAGAAAAGCAAAAGAAATAGTAAAAAGATAATCAAAACCACCCAAAATGAGGGAGATTATAATTGAGATTGATATTACCACAATTGTTAGCTGAATTAAAGTCTCTTTTTTGGGCCAAGTTATATTTTTGAATTCAACCACCACTTCTTTTAAAAATTTAATGATTTTTTGCATGAGATATTATAACAGTATTTTAAAACCCTTCGTCTCGTTTCACTCGCCACCTCCCTTGACAGGGAGGCTATAAATGAAATAATTATTATGTGAAAAATATTACATGTATAGAAATAATGACTCAAAAAGGCAATTTGAAGTATTTAGAGCAATTAAAATATCCGGCTAAATTTAATAGAAAAAATCCAACTAAAGCTGAATCAAAAATTTGGTATGAGTTTTTAAAAAATAAACCATCAGGCTATAAATTTACCAGACAAAAACCATTACATAGATTTATTCTTGATTTTTATTGTTCTAAATTATTATTATGTATAGAGATTGATGGTGTTTATCATCTTAAAAAACAAAGTTACGATAAAGAAAGAGATAAGTTTTTAAATTGTCTAAATATAAAAACAATAAGATTTAAAAATGAAGAAGTATTAAATAATTTAGAAACAGTTAAAGACGAAATATTAAAAGTTATTCAAGAAAGAAAAGCCGCCCTGTCAAGGGAGGTGCCCGCAGGGCGGAGGGTTTTAAAAAATGTAGTGGTCGACCTTATGATTAAATAATTTGTTTTCCGCGGAATAATTGCATAATTCAATTTTGATATATTTTAGTCTATTGACGTGGTCTATTGGTGGTGGGTATGATGTTTAGCATACACTAGAGATAGTGTTTTATTAATTATAATAAAACTAACAAAAATGTTGTGTCCATATTGTGGTTTTGGTGAATCTAACGTTTTAGAGAGTAGAGAAGCTGAAGATGGAAAAGTTACTAGAAGGAGGAGAGAATGTCTAAAATGTAAAAAAAGATTTACAACTTATGAAAGAGTGGGTAGCATAGATTTAAAAGTAATTAAAAAATCAGGAAAAACTGAAGATTATTCTAGAGAAAAATTGGGAAAATGTATAGATAAGGCTTGTTGGAGAATGTCTGAAGATGAAAAGACTAAATTGATTGATGAGATTGAAATGAAGCTGTTAAATTGGCCAAGTGTAGAAATTCCCTCAAAAGAAATTGGAGTTTTAATTTTGGAAAAATTAAAAAACCTTGATCCAATGGCATACATCAGATTCGCTACGGTTTATTTAGACTTAAACGAAATTGATGACTTTGAAAAACTTATTATTAATTTTAAAAATAAAAAATGACAGATATAAGTAGGAGAGATATTAATGTTAATGAATTGTCTGAACCAATTCTTTCACCTAACGCTAAATATATTGCAGAAACTAGATATTCCAAAAAAGATGAAGAAGGAAAATCTTTAGAAACAGTAAAAGATATTTTTTGGAGGGTTTCTAGTAATGTGGCCAAAGGTGATAGTGTTTTTGGAATTAATGAAGAAGGGATTGATAAATTAGCTAAATCTTTTTATCAATTGATGGCAGAGCAAAAATTTTTACCAAATACGCCATGTTTGGTAAATGCTGGTAAGTCCAAACAGCAATTATCGGCTTGTTTTGTTTTACCAATAGATGATTCAATGGAATCCATTTTGGAAACCATGTCGAATATGGCTTTGATTCATAAAAGTGGAGGTGGAACTGGTTTTTCTTTTTCCAGACTAAGACCAAGTGGTGATTATATTAAATCAAGTGGTGGAACAACAGTGGGCCCAGTCAGTTTTATGCAAGCCTACAATGATGTAACCGCTCAAATTAAACAAGGTGGAGTGCGCAGAGGGGCTAATATGGGAATGCTTAGTATTGACCATCCAGATGTTTTAAGATTTGCAGTGGCAAAATTAGATGAATGGAGTTTAACTAATTTCAACATCTCTTTGGCTGTGACAAATGATTTTATGGAAAAGATTGAGGTTGATAAAAAATTTGTGATTGATGATTCTATTCCAGAAGAAGTGGTTGAAGAGATAAAATTGGCGGAACAAAATAGAAGTGCAGATGAAAAATTGAGAGAGGTCGAAATTGGAGTTAAAAAATTATATGAGTGGGCTAAGGCTAATAAAGAAGGAGAGGGTTATGACTTAATTAATCCTAGGAATGGGTTGGTCTCAATGAAATTGAATGCTTATAAAGTGTTTATTTTGATTACTAGGTTAGCTTGGCAATTTGGTGATCCAGGTTTGGTTTTTATAGATAGAATGAATGATGCAAATTCGAATCCAATTCCAAGTGTGGGTAGAATTGAAGCAACTAATCCTTGTGGAGAACAGCCTTTGTTACCTTATGATGCTTGTAATTTAGGAAGTGTTAATTTGGCAAGATTCGTAAAAAATGGAGATATTAATTGGGAAGAACTTAAAGAGACTATTAAAATTGGAGTTCATTTTTTAGACAATGTGGTAGAAATCAATGAATTTCCGGTCCAAAAAATTAGAGATATGGTGACTAGTTCTCGAAGAATTGGAGTTGGAGTGATGGGGTTTGCCGATGCTTTGTTTAAAATGGGTGTTAAGTACGATTCAGAAGAGGGAATTATTTGGGCAGAAAAAATGATGAAGTTTGTAACCGAATCGGCCAGAGAAGCAACTTGTGAACTCGCAAAAATAAGAGGAGTTTTTCCTTTGTGGGATGTGAGTGTTTATGCAAATACTGACTATCGACCACGAAATATGGCTTTGACAACAATTGCTCCAACAGGAACTATAAGTATGTTGGCTGATACTAGTTCAGGAATTGAACCTGTATTTTCTTTGGGTTATCAAAAAAATACAGTTGAAGGTAAGACTCTTTATAGTGTTAATCCTGTTTTGGTTGAAGAATTAAAGAAAAGAAATATTTATTCTGAAGAATTAATTGAAAAAATTGTTAAAAATGGAGGAATTTTAAAAGGAATTGAAGATTTTCCCGATGATTTGAAATCTATTTTTGTTACAGCTTTGGAAATTGATCCAGAGTGGCATATCAGAGTTCAGGCAGCTTTCCAGAAATATACTGATAATGCAGTTTCAAAAACCATTAATTTACCAGAACAATCAACTGTTGATGATGTTAGACAAGCTTATTTAAAGTCT
This sequence comes from Candidatus Shapirobacteria bacterium, assembly GCA_028700625.1. Taxonomy (GTDB): domain Bacteria; phylum Patescibacteriota; class Microgenomatia; order UBA12405; family UBA12405; genus WARW01. Next base: position 50,099 of record JAQVSI010000002.1, on the reverse strand, counting down.
TATGCGTTGGGAACTAAAGGAATTACTATTTATAGAAGTGGTTCACGATCTTTTGAGCCAATGCAAAAAGTTAAAGAAACACCAAAGTCCTCTTCCGCTGCTGAAAAATTAGCTTCGGTGGGTAAAAAAAAGGCAACCCCATTAATGGCTAGGGGAATTAGATTGAAGAAAAAATGTGATTTGGGAAGTGTTTTTACTTCTGTTTTTTATGAGGCAGGAGATGGTCCAGTGGAAGTTTTTGTGACTTTAGGTAAGAGTGGTGGATTTGTGGCTGGAGCAGCCGAAGCAACAGGAAGATTAGCTTCTTTAGCTTTAAAATATGGGGCTACTTTAGATGAAATTGCCGATCAAATGGTTGGTATTTCTTGTGGACAAAAAATGGGGCTGGGAACAGGAACCGTTTTAAGTATGTTTGATGCTGTTGGTAAAACTCTTTTAGAAGTTTCAAGAGGTGAACAGCTAGATATGTTTGCTGGTGAAAAAGATGCAATTGACATTAATTCGCTTAATGAGGTTAGAAATAAACAAGCTGAATTGGAAAGTAAAACAATTTCTTGTCCAGATTGTGGAAGTCCTCTTCGAGCTGAAGAAGGCTGTTTTAAATGTACTAATGATTTTTGTGGATATAGTAAATGTTCATAAACAAAAATGATAACAACAAAAAAAGGTGATGAAGGTAAAAGTTATTTTTTAGGAAAAATAGTGGATAAAGACAATCCATTACTTGAGGCTGTTGGAACCATTGATGAATTACAAGCGGTTTTAGAGTTAATTAAAGTTAATAAAAAAATTATTGATGATTTGGGGAGAATAATGGGAGAATTGGGGTGTGGAATTAAATTTCCAACTTCCAATTTCCAATTTCCAATCGAAAAAATGGAGAAAGAAATAAGTTCCAAAGATTATAAATTAACTAAGTTTGTAAAATTTAAAGAAAAAGAATCTTTAGAATTAAATTGGGCAAGGACTGTTTGCAGAAGAGCAGAAAGAAGGATTGTTACTTTGAATAAACAGCAAAAAATTAATAAAGATATACTAAAATATTTCAATAGACTTTCAGATTATTTATTTATAAAATCAGTCGAACAAATTAAAAAATAATTTAATAGGGAACTAGGTGTAATTCCTAGACTGTGCCGCAACCGTAAAGTCGGATCTCTAAAACTTTCGAGCAAGAGTAATATGAAAGAAAAAATAGAACGAAATGGTTATTCAGCAGAAAAAGAAGTTGTTTTTTTAGGGAGAGTAGATTTAGAAAAAAGAGATTTAAATTTGAAATTAGAGTTAACAACTCAATTAGCTGAGGATTTTGGTATAGTAAAATTTTCTAAAAATTTTGTGATAGAAAATGGAAGAATTGTTGATTTGTTTTCAGGTGATTTGGTTTCGGAATTGGGAAATGATGAAGAAAATCAGGCAATTAAAAAAATAGAGAGCGGGTTGAGTCAAGATCCTAAAAAAACCTGGGTTTATTTTAGTCCTAAAAATGAAGAATTTGGTTATTTAACTAATTCTGTTGATTTTTGGAGAAAAGTGGATGAAAAAATAGTTTGGAATAGAATTGTAGTGAAAAATGATTTTGGAGATATGAAGAAAATGAGAAGTGTTTTGGGTGGTCAAGAAGAAATTAAAGATGAAAAAGAAATCTTAAAATCCCCAACGGGAGTCAATTTAAAATTGGCTGAAATCTTTAGTTTATTTGATTTGTGTGAATCAAAAAATTCGCTTGAATTTGATTACATTGAAAAAGTGGTTGGTAAATATTTAAAAGAATTTAAAAATAATTTTGGAAATAATTTAACGGAAGATAGTGATGTAATTTTTAGATTATATTCGGCTTGTTTTAATGCTTTAAGAAATAGAAAAGATGAAAAAGAAATTGTAATTAGTCGAAATAAATTGGAAGATTTTATGTATGGAGCAATGACTGGAGCTAAAACAGAACAAAGTTTTGGTTGTTCAGTGACAACAACAGTGGGAAATTTTGGAGAAAAGATTGGTTATTATATTTTATCTAACGGTGAAGTAAAACATGGGAAAATTCCAGAAGGATTTATGGAGTGTAAAAAATGTGGTTGTTGGTATTCTGGAGAAAAATGTCCTTTTTGTTAATGATATCTTATGATATATAAAATGATTTACTTTGATTCACTAAATAGAATTTTTATAGACGAAATAGAGGTTTTAATAGATATATTTTTTTTTGAAATTTAATAATTTTAGAATATTAACCGTAGATTTTTGGCTTAAATATTTTTGATATAGTTTGTTTAATTGATTTAAAAAAGCTACTGGTTTAATCTGTCTTAGATTAGATTTTTTAAATAAAAATGGCTAAAAATGTTAAATTGAAAGTTAATTTATTGAGTTATACAACCAATCCAGAACAAAATATCGTGGCAGCGATTAGACAATGTTATAGCCAGGTGGGAGCTAAAGAATTAAAAGAAAAAACTAATAAAGAAACTAGGGAGAGATTAATAAGACAAGTAATGGCTTCAGGACATACTTCAACCTTAGAACATGCATCTTTTACTTTTTCGATTGAAGGAGTTAGTCGGGTAACTGAAATTCAACTAATTAGACATAGAATTGGTTGTTCTTATTCAATTCAATCAGGAAGATATGTCAAGAGAGGTGAGGCTCAATATGTAATTCCACCAGCAATTTTGAATGGTGATAAAAAAGTTTTGAAAAAAGTTAAAAAACATTTTGAAAATACTCAAAAACTTTATAATGAATTGATTGATTTAGGAGTTAAGGCTGAGGATGCTAGATATTGTCAACCTCAATCTTTAAAAACAAAAATTGTGGTGACTATGGATGCTAGAGCTTTGTTACATTTTTTAACTTTAAGGTGTTGTCGAAGGGCTCAATGGGAAATACAAGCCTTGGCTAGAGAAATGTTAAGAGTGGTTAAGAAAAAAGCGCCAATACTTTTTGAAAATGCTGGACCAAGTTGTGTGTCGCAGGGAATATGTTTTGAAGGTGATATGAGTTGCGGTTTATGGAAGACAATTAAAGGGGCAGAATTAAAAAGTAGAATAAGAAATGAATAAAAAAGGAAAATTTATTGTTTTTGAAGGGATTGATGGCTGCGGTAAGGGTACTCAAATCGAAAAATTGCAGAATTATTTTGAACAAAACGGAATTAAAACAATAGTAACTTGTGAACATACTAGAAATTTACCAGTGGGAAAATTAATAGAGGTTACTCTTAATGGTGGAGAAAAAATGGATCCTTTGGCATTGCAGTTGTGTTTTGTGGCAGACAGAAGAGACCATTATAAAAAAGTAATAGAACCAGCAATTGAAAATGATGAATTTGTTATATCTGATAGATATTATGGTTCGACAGTGGCTTATACTGAAGAAGAAAAGAAACAAATGATGTTGGAGTTAAATGAAAATGTGGTTCCAAGAGCAGATTTGACTATTTTTCTTGATATTGACGCAGAAACGGCAATAAAAAGAATTGATGAGGGAAGATCAACAAAAACAATTTTTGAAAGAAAGGAAAAATTGGAACAATGTAGAAGGTCTTATTTGTGGTTTTGTGAAAAAATGGGTGATGATGTGGTCGTAATCGACGGGAATAGAGATATGGATATTATTCATAAAGATATTTTAGAAAAGTTAAAAAATAAAAAAATAATATGAATGGAATACAACTAATTGCTGGGACATCACATCCAGAATTGGCAAAAAAAATTGCCAAAAGGTTAAAATTGGATTTAACTCCAGTGATTATCAAAAAATTTCCTAATGGGGAAATTTATGCGAGATTGGGTAAAAAAGTAAGAGGAGATGATGTTTTTATAATTCAAACGATGATTAATCCAGTGAATGATTGCTTGATGGAGACTTTAATTTTGGTTGACGCCTTAAAAAGATCATCGGCTCGTCGAGTTAATTTAATTTGTCCTCAACTTTGTTATTCAAGACAAGACAGAAGGACTCAGTCACACGAACCAATATCGGCAAAATTAGTGGCTAATTTAATTACTAAAGCAGGAATCGACAGATTAGTGACAGTTGATCTTCATGCTGAACAAATACAGGGATTTTATGATATTCCAGTTGATCATTTGGTGGGATATCCATTAATTGCTAAATATATTAAGACAAAAAAGTATGAAGATCTGGTGGTAGTGTCACCAGATATTGGTGGAGCAAAAAGAGCTAATAAAATAGCTGATTTATTGGGGACACCGATTGCCATTATAGATAAAATTAGACGCCAACACAGTCAATGTGAAGTGGCACATGTGGTTGGTGATGTTAAAGGAAAAACTGCTTTAATAATTGATGATATTGTGGATGGTGGCGGATCAATTTGTGGAGCAGCCGAAGCAACAAAAAAATATGGAGCTAAAAAAATAATAATAGCGGCTACTCATGCACTTTTAAGTGGTGAAGCAGTGAAAAGACTAAACGATAGTTTGGCTGATCAAGTTATTTTTCTAGATTCTGTTCCAATTCCTAAAGAAAAAAGAATTAAGAAGATGAAAATAATTTCTTTGGCGCCACTTTTAAGTAAAATAATATATAGAATTCATATGGAAAGATCTTTGGGGGAACTTTTCAAATGGGAAGAACAAAGTAAACTTTTGTAAAATTATTAGTTAAAATTAAGACATGGATCAACAAATTAGAGATTTGATTAAAAAAGAAGAAGAAAGACAGAAAAATTTAATTCATTTAATTCCAAGTGAAAATTTTGCTTCGGATGAGGTTTTAATGGCTTTGGGAAGCTGTTTGACCAATAAATATGCCGAGGGGTATCCTGGTCGAAGATATTATCAGGGAAATGAATTTGTGGATCAAATTGAAAATTTAGCAATTGAGAGAGGAAAAAAAGTTTTAGGAGTGGAACATTTAAACGTTCAATCTTATTCTGGAAGTCCGGCTAATAGTGCAGTGCAAATGGCACTTTTGGAAAGAGGGGATAAAATTTGTGGTTTAAAACTTTCGGCTGGTGGACATTTAACTCATGGTCATCCAAAAATCACTTTTTCGGGAAAATTTTTTGAAAGTTTGCAATATGATGTTGAGGCAGATGGTCGAATTGATTATGACAAATTAGAAGAATTGGTTTTAAGAGAAAAACCAAAAATGATAATGGCAGGAACTACTGCTTATCCTTATATTCTAGATTTTAAAAGATTTGGAGAAATTGCTGATAAAGTTGGAGCATGGTTGGTGGCGGATATTTCTCATATTGCTGGTTTAGTGGTGGGAGGGGTTCATCCAAGTCCAAATGAATATGTCCATATAATTACTAGTACTACTCATAAAAGCTTGCGAGGGCCACGAGGTGCAGTGATTGGGGTAACTAAAAAAGGGTTTGAGAAAGATGTAGAATTGGCAAAAAAAATTGACAGGGCAGTATTTCCAGGCTTGCAGGGTGGTCCTCATGAAAATCAAATTGCAGCATTAGCAGTGGCTTTTGGTGAATGTGATACTCAAGAATTTAAGGATTATGCATCTCAAATTATCAAAAATGCAAAAGCTTTGGCTGATTCATTAAGAAAAAATGGTTTAAATGTGTTTGGAACTGAAAATCATTTGATGGTGGTGGAAGTGGGATTTGAAAAAGGAAAAGCGGCAGCTGTAAAACTTGAAGAAAATGGAATTGTGGTTAATGCCAATACTATTCCTCATGACAAAGCTGGTCCTTTTAGTCCATCGGGAATTAGACTGGGAACTCCAGCTATGACAACCAGAGGGTGGAAAGAAAAGGAATTTGAAGAATTAGGAAATAAGATTGCAGGGATAATAAAAAATCTTTAATTTTAATAAATTCTCGTCACAATTTTTTATGTCTGGTGAATGTGCGTCGCACGTTCCCTCCAGAGGCGGGCAGGCAAGGCCACAAAAAATTATGACTTCGAATTTATTTGATTTCTTTTTTGTTTTTAAATATCAAAATGAAGGTAGAAATTAGAAGGGCGAAACCGAAAAACTCGAAGATTTGAGGCCAGAAAGCAATATAGATCTCAGATTTCAGACTATCAGATGTCAGATCTGAGGGAATTTGCCAGGCGTTGGCCCAATTGTTATAGAGAACATGATCTTTTAGAAAAACTGGTTTTAAACCATCGAGATAAAAAGCACTCCAACCTTTATGAAATGATTGAGGTAAGACTAAATACTGATTATTGCTCTGGTTTAATTTGGTTTTGTAAAAAAATATGCTTGATTTTGAATCTAAATAATTGTTAGTAGGTGCTTGATAGTTGTCTATAAGAGGAATATTGTTTTGATATGGATAAATTTCAGGATTTTTAACTTCATTTATAGAATCAGTTTTATTAAAACTTGGGTTGTCAAATAAAACTGTTAGTCCAGTGTCAAAAGAAAAATTTTCCATTTTAGGAATTAAAAGCCAGGTAATTTGCCATTCTTTTGATTTTTTAAGTTGATTTTTGAAAAAATAATAATGATTGTTATTATCAAAAACAGAAATAATTGGACTTTGACCGTTGGTATTTTTGGTTTCTATTTTAAGAAGATAATCTTGATCAAATTTTAGATTAGAAAAATTAAAAGCTAAGAGATTATGAGAATTTTTATTTTGGAGATGAAAATAAATTTCGTTATTTGTGCTGGTTTTTGCATTTTGAGATTCTTTTAAAATACTATGATCGAAAGGGTAGATAATAGAATCGGAAGAAGGTAAAAATTGAGGTTTAAAATTAGGATCAAAATGAGCAATTGGAAGACTACTGTTGAGATTATTAGTAGTATAAATTTTAGTTGGGTTTTGATTTTGGTAAATAGATATAGAACCAATGTTTTTAATTAATTTTAAATTTTTAATTTGATTTAAAATATCTGTTCCTGAAGTTGCTAGCTTTCCAAAAATCTTTTCATCTGGATAATAAATATTTTTATCAAAAATAATATATTCAACCGAATATTTATCAATAATATTATTTAGAGCTTGTGGATTTTTTTGTTGGAGGGCAGAAGTTAATTCCCAATAATAATTTTCATTTTTAAGGTTCCAAACATCAAAAGATCGGTCGAGGATTGGTTGTTTTAAACCATACCAAATAAAACCGGAGCCATTGACATTCCAGCGGTAATTGGTCCAACCCCAAAAAGATCCTTGAGGTAAATTCATAATCCTAGCAGTGGGGGAGATTTTGTTGAAAAAAGTGAAAAGTTCAAAATATTCTTGTGGAATGTTTTGTTTTATTTGAGGAGAGAAAAATTGACCTTTAAAAACAGGAAAACTAAATTTTAAAAGGGCAAAAATAAAAATAAGACTAACTAGAGATTTGGAAAAAATTGGATTATATTTGATTTTTTTAAGAAGCCTGAAGATAAATTCAAGTCCAAAAGCTAAAAGAACAGAGAAAGTAAAAGCAGTAGGAACTAAGAATTTTGTCCATGGAGATCTAAAAACTTGGTTAATAATAGGAATCTGGTGAATTAAATAGTTTATTTGAGAAAAAATAGGAGTGTCTGAAAGTAAGGCAATCGAAGATAATAGAAAGATTAATAAAATAGATAATTTAATTGGTGATTTTTGTTTAATTCTTGAAATAAGAAAGATTAGACCGATAATGACAAACAGGGAAACAATATAACCACAAATTAGATTGTATTGGTTGTAAAAAAAAGATGTCCAAGGAGCCATAAGAGTGCTTTTGTCTTTTGGAAAATCAAAATAGTAGTTACGGAGAAGTAAAAAATCAGAGATGGTTCCTCTATTTTGATTACGATCAAAAGTTTCTTGAGTGGCCATTAAATTACCATAGGCTTGAGTGGTGTTGTTTAGATCATTTTTTAAATAATAGGAAAATGGGAGAAGCCAAAAAGAATTTAAAAGAAAGACAATTAAGAGGAGAGAAGAATAGAGTTTTACTGGAATTTTTTTAAGATTGAAAATTAAATGAGAGAAAAGAATTATAAAAAGACAAATTAAATAAACTATAAAAATAGTTTGGACATAAAAACTAGGAATGGCGAGAAAGTTAATTAAAATAAGGTAAATTAGATTTTTACGATTGGGATTTTTTAAGTAGTTCCAAAGAAGAAAAAAAAGAGCTGGAAAAAATCCCCAAAATGTAGAAAATGGTTCAAAAGGAACCCAAAAATATTGAACAGTGCCAAAATTTAATAGATAAAAAAGGGAAGTTAAAAGACTGGTTGTTTTTGACAAGTGGAATATTTTTTTTAGACCAATATTGAGACTAAAAGTGCCTAAAATTAACATTAAGAATTGCCAAAAATAGCGGATTAAATTGTGAGGAAGTACTAAAGTAAAGGGAAGAATTATTAGTTGTCTGATTAATTCAGTAGCATGACCCATGCCACCAACCAAACCAAGGCCTTGATATTCCTGCCAGACCGCCAGAAATGATCTTTTTAAATTTAACCAGATATTTAGTTCGGGAAGAAGGTTGTCCCAACCAATAAGCCAAGTATGAGGAGTAAAATTTTGACAAATTAAGACTAATAGAACTAAAGCTAAAATTATTTTGTCGAAGTGTGCTTTTAATTTATCTATTAAAGCCATTATTTAAATTATACTTGAGCTTTGGCAAAAGTCCCAACAGTAAGACCGTTTGGTTTTTTAATACCACGAATTCGATACCAAATATCATAAATTAAATTATTGGGGATTAGGGCAATGACTGTCATTTGCATTAAATTTAATATAATAGCTTTAATACTAGGTTTAAAGCCAAGTTTTAAGGCATTAAAACGACTTTTTAAAGTTAATTTAAAAGTAGCTTTTGGATTTTTATGAGAAAGACTATTGTCTAAATGACGATAAAAAAGTAAATTGTCTTCGAGATTGGCAATTTGTCCATAGAGCATAAATCTAAACATAAGGTTAATTTCTTCAGCAGAAGATTGGTTTGGAGTGTACCAAATAAAATTTTTAGGCAATTTTTTTAAATTAATCATCATTGATGGTTGTTGAATGGGAACAGCCCAAAAAATCATATCTTTTAATTTTTTATTTTGAGAAGGAAAATTTTTATTACCAATAATGTTGTTATTTTCATCAATAACGACACATTGACCACCAACGGCAACGACTTTAGAATGTTTGTTTAAGAATTTAATTTGCTTTTCAATACGATTAGTAAAAGAAATATCATCGGCATCCATACGGGCTAAAAATTTACCTCGAGCCTTAGAAATAGCGACATTTGAAGTTAAACTGACTCCTAAATTAATTTGATTTTTAATAGTGACTATACGAGAATCTTTTTTAGCGTAGGATTTAATTATTTTCCAAGAATCGTCGGTCGAAGCATCATCAACAATAATAAATTCAAAATTGGAAAAACTTTGGTTTAAAATACTTTCGATGGCCTGGCTAAGATAAGGGGTAGCATTAAAAACTGGCATGTAGATGGTGACTAAGGGATTTTTAATTTTCATAGTATTCTTTTCGATTTCGTCCTTTTGGACTCATCAGATCCGACACGCATCGGATGATCGGGGCTGGTAAGAAAGTTTTAAGTAGCAAATAAATGCTAAATAAAGAGCTTTCTTCCAGCCGGATAGTTGTTATTTGGTGATTGTTGGGTCTACAAGAGGGCCAGGAATAATATGAGCATGTGCCCACTTATAATCAATGGCCTGTTGGATACGGAATTCGAACTCGGCTTGAGCCCAATTGTCATTAGTAATAAGACCAAATCCGTCAGTGACGACGATTTCGTAATGACCAGGGCCAAAAGCTTTGTATACACCTTTGTCTACTCCGTCAACATTATAGCCACCGACGATGCCAACGTATTCTTGTGGAATATCGAAAACATATTTAATCGGATTTCCTGAAACGTGTGTTTCAACATAAATTGACGGATGTCCGATTTGTGTTTGCGGTGATGCTGTTGGGTTTAAGATGAATAAACGAACGGTGTTGGCGTCTGTTTGTTCACTTTTTCCTTCAGCAATAGGTGTTGGAGTAGGGGTGGCTGTTACAGCGATGGTTGGTGTCGGGGTTGGACTATTTACATTAATAGATTTACAACCTCTGAGGAACCAACCTGCAAGCAAAATGAGGGCAATCAAAAAGATTACTCCAAAAATTCTAAGGATGATTTTTAATGTTTTCATTTTTTTTTCTCTTCTTTCTTCTTCCATTTCTTCTTCGTCTATTAGTAATTTTGCTTTGCTTTCTTTCATAGTGATACCTCCTAGTATCCGATAACCTATATAGGTTATCATTAGTTTAATGTTTTGTTGGTACGGTTTTCCGCAGTTCCAACAAAAATTGGCTTTTGTGTTTCTTGTTTTTGAGTGACAATAAAGACATTCTTTAGCCGGTTTCGTAGCCATTCATGTTTTCTCCTTTCCGAAGCGGGCCTACCTTTTGGTTTCCCATGCTTCTATATATTATAAAAAGCGGTTTTAATGCCACTTATTTCTCTTGTTTTTACTAATATGTACCATTTTAGGTTCAAGAGTTGAGCCCAAGATGGTACATATTACAAGATATATAAAGAAAATTTATAGACTTTCCAAATAACAACTATTTTTTAAAGAACGGTGTTTTGGGAAAGTAAGCGCAAATGCCTGCTTTCACTAAACGCCATAATAATCATAAAGATTATTGTGAATGTATTGTACTGCAAAAGTGCTTATTTGTCAAGGTTATAGGATATAAAATCCACCCCTACCCCTCCTTTGACTTAAAGGAGGGGTTATAAAAATAAAGTCTCCCTTTAGGTCAAAGGGAGATTTAGAGGGATTTGTGATCATAAAAAAGCCCCGCAGTAGCGGAGCTTTAATATTTAAAGTCAAAGGAGAAGCGGGGTGCGAAACTCTAGAGGAGCCACACTCCAAATCTCTCCTTTGTCTTTAAACTAAGTTTATTTTTAAAAGTTCGAATTATTTTATTAATTCTAATATCATTATATATCTATTATAGGTCCTTGTCAATAAGTAAGTTTAGTAAAAAATAGGCACAAACAAGGCTGTTTTTAAAACTAAGTATCAATAATAAATTAACTATAGGGAGAAATATTTTATATAAAAATATGTTTTTAATATGTAAGCCGCCCTGTCAAGGGAGGTGCCCGAAGGGCGGAGGGTTTTAGTTAAAGGAATTGTAGATATTTAAGAAAGTTGTCTTTTAGGTTTGGGTCTTGAAGAGCGAGGGTAATATTGGCTTTGAGCCAACGGAGAGGATCGCCAGTGGTTATCCAATTTTCGTCTTTACTAAAACTTTCAGTTAGGACTATTTCTGTTTTGGCTAGGGTATTGCTGGCATCTGAAAACCAAAGTTCGCCGTCACGAGAAAGACCTTGTTGCTCTAAAATGGCAAAAATCTTGGAAGTAACCACAAAACGACCGCCTTGGGCAAAAGTTGAAGGGGCCTCTGAGGCTGGTAGTTTTTCAAGCATGGCAGAAATTCGGTTTGGATAATTTGGATCATTTATGTATTGAGCAGAGCCATATCTGTTAATTTCTTCAATGCCGACATCTTTGACAGCAATAACTTCACTGGCTTGGTATTTTTCAAAAGTGGCGATCATTTTTGATAAAAATTGACCAGCATTAGGTTCAATTGTTAGATCATCGCCATACATATAGACAAAAGGATCGGAGCCGACAAATTCTTTGGCGGCTAAAAGAGGGGAACCAGTTCCATAGGGTAGATTTTCTGGTTGAACGATGAAACTGAGCTTAGCCTTGGACCAAATCGATTTAAGGCTGTCTAGATACTCAATTTTGTTGTTTTCTAGAAGATATTTTTCTAGATTAACATCTTCCGAAAAATAGTTTTGAATTTTAGTTTCACCAGAGCGAATCACGATGGCAATATCAGTAATACCAGCACCAATGGCTTCTTCGATTAAATATTGAATATTAGGTTTAGAAAGAATAGGGACTAGTTCTTTTGGATAGGCCTTGACGACTGGTAAGAATCGAGTTCCTCTTCCAGCGGCAGCAATTACAGCTTTTTTAATCATTTTTTTATTTTAAATTTAATTAAAAATTCTCATCACGGAAATTTTTACAATTGGCGAATGTGCGTAGCACGTTCGATATTGCAAAAAATTGTGATTTCGATTTTTTAATTATTTTAAATTGTTAATAAATTGAGTTAAATCGTCTTTGAATTGAGGGTTTTGAAGAGCGACGGCAATATTGGCTTCAAGCCAACGAAGAGGATCGCCGGTGGTCATCCAATCTTCTTCACCTTCAAAAGCTTGAGTAAGAACAATATCGTTTTTGGCCATGTTGTTTTGAGCATCAGCTAACCAAAGTTCATTACCAAGACCGGTTGATTGATTTTCTAGAATACTAATTATCTTATTGGAAATAACAAAACGACCACCCTGACCGAAAGTTGATGGGGCTTGATTGGCTGGGAGTTTTTCAAGCATCGCAGAGATTCGATGAGGGTAATTTGGATCTTCAATATATTGAGCTGAACCATAACGAGAAATTTCTTCTTTACCAACATCTTTAACAGCAATAACTGAAGCTGGTTGGTATTGAGCAAAAGTGGCGATCATTTTGGATAAAAATTGACCAGCAACAGGCTCGACAGTTAGATCGTCGCCAAACATATAAACGAAGTCGTCGGTACCGATGAATTCTTTGGCGGCAAGAACAGGGGAGCCATTACCATAAGGAAGATTGGCTGGTTGAGGAATAAAAGTTAGCTTAACTTTGGACCATATATTTTTTAAACTGTCGAGATATTCGAGTTTATTATTTTGAATTAAATAATTTTCTAGATCTTGATCTGGAGAGAAATATTTTTCAATTGAATTTTCACCTAATCTGTGGATAATAACAATTTCTGTAATCCCAGCACCAATGGCTTCTTCGATTAAATATTGAATATTAGGTTTAGAAAGAATAGGGACTAGCTCTTTTGGATAAGATTTAACAACAGGAAGAAAACGAGTGCCTCGGCCAGCGGCGGCAATGACGGCTTTAGTTATATTGGTCATACGAGCTAATGTTAACACAAAAGAAAATTTGATAAAATAAGAAACATTGAAGGGCCCATAGCGTCGTTGGTAGCGCGTCCCCATGGCATGGGGAAGGTCAGGGGTTCGAGTCCCCTTGGGTCCACTATGAAAATCTTTATAATTTGTAGTAAGAGATTTTATCCTTTGATTCCACCTATTCAAAAAGAATTGGAAAAATTAGGTCATAAATTAACTTTTCCTAATACATATCCCAAAACTGATATTGAGGATAGTTTTCGTTCTTTAGGAGAAAAAGAAAGAGCTGAATGGAAAGCAACAATGCTTAGAAAAAGTGTTGATTCTGTTAGTAAAAATGATGCGGTTTTGGTTTTAAACTTTGATAAAGATGATTACAAAAATTATATTGGCGGAGCGACTTTTTTGGAAATGTATGATGCTTTTAGATTAAATAAAAAAATATTTTTATATAATCAGATTCCTGAAGGCATTTTAAAAGATGAGATAGGTGGTTTTTGTCCAATTATAATTAATGGTGATTTAAGCCAAATTAAGTAAAATTTGGTAGAATATTAAATCTCAAACTTAGGCCCATAGTGAAATGGTTATCACTGGGATCTCCAAAATCTCCATTTGAGGTTCGAATCCTCATGGGCCTGCACAAAATGATAGATTGTTTTGAAGCTGATTTGGTGATAAATTGGTTTAAATGATAATAATTGGCATTACAGGAACAATAGGAGCAGGAAAAGGAACTATTGTTGAATATTTAGTTGGTAAAAAAGGATTTAAACATTTTTCAGCTAGGGCTTTTTTGGTTGAAGAAATTGAAAAAAGAGGTCTAGAAAATAATCGAGACAATATGGTTGCAGTAGCTAATGATTTAAGACAAAAAAATAGTCCAAGTTTTGTAGCTGATGAATTGTTTAAAAGAGCCTTAGAATCTGGAAATGACTGTATTATCGAAAGTTTAAGAACACAAGGAGAAGTGGAATCTTTAAAACAAAAGGGTAATTTTATTTTGTTGGCAGTAGATGCAGATCCCAAAATTAGATACGAAAGGATAACTAATAGGTTAAGTTCAACTGATAATATTTCTTTTGAAAAATTTTTGGCTGATGAGGAAAGGGAAATGACATCAGATGACCCAAATAAACAAAATTTAAAAAAGTGTATAGAAATGGCGGACTTTACAATCACAAATAACAAAGATATTAATTATTTAAATCAACAAATTGAGGAAATTTATGACCAAATTAAATAAAAGACCAAGTTGGGATGAATATTTTATGGAAGTGATGGAAGCAATTTCTAAAAGAGCTACTTGCGACAGGGGAAAGAGTGGATGTGTTATTGTGAGAAACAAACAAATTTTGGTGACTGGTTATGTGGGTTCTCCAAAAGGTTTGGATCATTGTGATGAAGTTGGTCACCAGTTTAAAAAAATGTTGAATGAAGATGGAAGTGTTTCAGAACATTGTGTAAGAACGGTCCATGCTGAGCAAAATGCACTTTGTCAGGCAGCAAAACTGGGAGTTTCAGTTGATGGAGCTACTGTTTATTGTAGAATGACCCCATGTAGAACCTGTGCCATGTTATTAATTAATTGTGGAATTGTGAGGGTGGTTTGTGAAAGAAAATATCACGCTGGTGAGGAAACAGAAAAAATGTTTAAAAAAGTGGGGATTAAGTTGGAATTTGTCCACGATGAAGTGCAAGAATACACCAAGAAAAAATAAATATGATAAATTTTTTAAACAAATATTTGGGCGAAATTAATCAAAAATTGGAAGGTAGTAAAAAAGAAAATTGGGAAAGTGTTTTAAAACATCATCGAGAGACAATAAAATTTTTACAGCATGAAAGATTGATTCATTTACTTGTGACTTTAGCTTTTGCAATTAAATTTATAGTAGTGATGATGTTTACGTTAATTTATCCGCAACCAATTTTATTAGTGATTGATGGATTACTTTTAGTTTTATTAGTGCCTTATATTTTCCATTATTTTAAATTGGAAAATGGGGTCCAAAAATTATATTGGATTGATAAATTGATTCGAGATATAATTAAAGCTTAACGACGACCGCGGTTGATGGTTCCCAAACGAGAGTTTGGTTTAAAGTTTACGGGTGATTTATTTCCGGGGAAGTTTGGTATTTCTGGTTTAACAAAACCTTTAATAACTGTTGACCGATTGTCATTTTTTGGCTTTTGTGATGATCGACTCATAACTAATTATATTACAAACTCTATTTATTTTAATTTAGCTGATTCTTTATGCTCGGTTTTTTTCTTGCACCAACGACAGTATTTGACAAATTTTAGCTTGTCAGGAGTATTGGTTTTATTTTTTTCAGTTAAATAATTTTGAGCGCCACAGACCGAACAAACTAGGGCGATTAAAATACGAGGTGTTTTTTTAGATTTAGCCATGTTGGTAGTTTATCAAGTTTATTTAATTTATCCAAGACTGTAATTTACCTTGTCTTGCTTGTATTTTTTAATTTGCTTTTCTAATTGCTCCCTTATATTAACTATGGCGGAAACCAATTCGATGTTCTCGCTTTTGGCAAAAAGATGACCATCTTGCCCAGGAAGAGCCATATCAAACTTAGCATGAAAATGTTTGTATTTGTCTTTTTCGAGGTGAACAAAGCCAGTCTTTATTTCTTCATTAAAATTGACTAAGAGCTGATCGAGCTTGCGGACAAGATTATTTTTAATAATAGCCTTGACTGTTGCAGAAACTTTTAAGTTAACACCGTTGATCTGTATATTCATAAAGATCTCCTTATTTAACTTGTAATTTTAAAAAAGCTATTAATTCTTATCTATATATATTTTATCACTTTTTTATTCAGTGATGGTTTGAATTGTGTCATTACAATCGGATCGAAGATGGTTTGTTTCGTTGAAAATGTCATCAATATTTGGTTCAAGTGTTTTAAAAACCTGATTGTTTTTATCAGTTAAAGTGACCGTTAAATCATGTTTTTGAAATACGGATTTAATTTGACAATTTTGAACAAGATCTACTGCCTCTGCCCAAGTGATTTCGATTAGAGGACTGGGTGTAATTTCTGAAGTTTCAGAAGTATTTTTATTGTTATTTTTTGTAAGACTAAAAATACAAATAGATAGACCTGCTAAAAGAAAAATAAAAATAATGGAATAAATTGTAATTCTAATTTTGGTCACTAAATAAGTTTAGCAATATTTTGGCGGAGGGGACAGGAGTTGAACCTGCATGTCATTGCTGACGCTTGTTTTCAAAACAAGTTCCTTACCATTCGGAGCACCCCTCCTTCGCTAAAGCTTCGGAGGGCATGCCCTCCTTTGAGCCCAGATTGGAACTCGAATCCAAGACCTTCCCCTTACCAAGGGGATGCTCTACCAACTGAGCTATCTGGGCACGTTTGGTATTTTATCAAAAAATGAGCCTGAGGTGGGATTTGAACTCACGACAACCAGTTTACAAAACTGGTGCTCTAACCAACTGAGCTACTCAGGCGACAGGTTATTATATCAAGATGACTTTTAAAATTTTAAGGTAAAATAAAAGCATGAATAAGAAAAAAATTCTTGTATTAACTGATCATATGCCTTGGGGGCATAGATCAATAGCTAAAGCTATTTTTAATTATCTTAAAGAAAATGAAAAAGAAAATGATTACGAAGTAGTTTATGCTGAGATAAAAGCAGAGACTGGATTTGGTGATGATCTATATACACTGGCTTATCGTTATATACCGGCCTCAAATAGATTGGCTCATCGAGTTTTTGATAAAAAGTTTGCTAGAGATTTGGTAAATAAGAGTTCTATTTTTAATTTACCTAGATTAAAAAAAGAAATTAATAAGATAAAACCAGATTTAATAATTTCAGCTTATTTTTTTCACTCTCACAGTTTGGTTAATTGGCGAAAAAAGGAAAAGAAAAATTTCAAATTATGGACAGTGGTGGCAGATCCTTGGACAATTAATCCAATTTCTTTTGTTAAGGGGTGTGACTTAAATATAGTTTATGATGAAGTGGGAGTAAATTTTGCCAAGAAGTATGATATTAAGGAAAATGAAATTTTTAAAACTGGTTGGTGGGTAAGGCCTGAAATGTATAAAAGCTTTAATAAAAAAGAAGTGAGAAAAAAATTAGGAATTAATGATGATAGACCGGTTATTTTTGTGGGTGGAGGTAGTTTAGGAACCAATTCTTTGACTAAATTGTTGCCAACATTGCTTTTTATTAAGAAAAAAGTGGCTTTTGTGATTAATACAGGAACAGATAAATTTGTTTATAGGATGGTGGAAAATTATATTAAGATTTTGGCAAGACTAAGAAAAGACGATATTGTTTATATAAAAAATATGGGTTGGATTGATAATATGGCTGAAGTACTTGGGGCTTGTGATATTGTTTTTGGAAAAGCGGGTCCAAATTTTTTATTTGATTGTGTTGCTTGTCAGAAACCTTTTGTGGCAATTACTCATATTGGAGGTCAGGAGGATGGGAATATTGATTTAATTAAAAAGAAAAAATTGGGTTGGATTAGGGAAAAAAGTGGTAGGTTGGTTAATTTTTTATATCAATATTTGGATGACCCAAAATATTTTAAAAATAAATTCAAAGAGACAATTAAAAAGGAAGCTCAAAATAATGAAAAAAGTCTAAAAATAATTTTAGACAGAGTGAAAAAAGATTTGAAATAAAGAGTCCCACCAAAAGTTTTCTTTAATAACGGCTTTTCCACGCTAAAAAAACGTGGTGGAAAACTATTCCAAAGTGCAAACCTTGAAAACGCGTTTCCCATTTAAGATGATTAGTTAGAAAAAACACCTTCTTAAAGTACTGCTCTTGATAGGACACTTTATTTTAACATTTTTGCTATAATTTGACCAATGAAAAACAAGACAAAAATAAACAAAGATATTCTAATTCTAGATTTAATAGAGCAAAATCCAAACTTGGCATCGATTTTGACTGATGATTATGGTTTTCATTGTGTGGGTTGTATGGCAGCTTCGATGGAAACCTTAGAGCAAGGGGCTTTGGTTCATGGATTGACTGCTGGCGAAATTGATAAAATGGTCGAAGAACTAAATAAGAAAATTTAAGATAACACTCATAATTGGGGTGATAATTACACTAATTAAAGTTTCTCCGTTAATGATGGGAAGAAAAAGAAAGATAATAAGGAGAATGAATCCATATTGATTGAAAGCTTCTTGCCATTTTGTGGAAATATTATTGGGAAGTAAATTTAAAAAGATTTTTGAACCATCAAGGGGTGGAATAGGGATTAAATTAAAGATAGCTAATAAAACATTGAGTTGAATTATGGTGTAAATTAAAAATCCACTTAAGTCATTTAATGGAACAAAACGAATTATTAAAGACAAAAGAGCGGCTAAAATTAAATTGCTAGCTGGGCCAGCTAAAGAAATTAATAACTCATCTCTTTTGGGATTTTTTAAATTATAAGGGTCAATTTGGACTGGTTTTCCCCAACCAAAATGAACTAAAAAAATCATAATAGTGCCGACAAGATCGAGGTGTCGGAGGGGATTTAGGGTTAGACGACCTTGGGAGCGGGGAGTTGGATCGCCAAGACGATCGGCAGTTAAAGCATGAGAAAATTCATGAATAGTGATAGCAATAATAAGAGCAATTACAGAGATAATTAAAGAAATTATATTTACCATATTTCAAAAAATAGTTTGTTTTGATATTATACCTTACTATGAGAACATGCAGTTTATGTAACAAGGGAACAAGGATTGGTCAAAACCGATCACACGCCCAAAATAGAACACCTAGAACTTTTATGGCTAATATTCAAAAGGTCACTTTAGATGTGGGAGAAAATAAAATTAGCGGTATTTTTTGTACCAAATGTTTAAAAAGACTTAAAAAAGAAGCTGAAGAACAAAAAACGGCACTTAAATAAGCACCGTTTTAAGTTTGAAAATTTTTTCCTTTATTTTCTTTTAGCTTTTTTGGCGACTTTTTTAGTAGCTTTTTTCTTGGCTACTTTTTTGACAACTTTTTTCTTTGCAACTTTTTTAGCTGCTTTCTTTTTTTTGACTGCCATATTTTGTTTTCCTCCTTTAATTAATTAAAAAGGATTTAAAAAAAATGTCAAAAAAATAAAATCCTATTTATCGGCAAAATTTAATTTTTTGTAAACTAAATTTGAAATAATTTTTGTCAAATTTTTGAAAATAATTCCTATTATATGGTTAAATTTTATTTTTAAAAAATTAATAATTAAGAATTAATAATTAAAAATAAATTACAAAAAGGCGGAAGTTTGCAGAAAAAAGACAATTCATTAATGGTGAAATTTTCCAATAAATTTAAAAATTGAATTTAAATTTGGCCTAATGTTAGGATTTATTTATAGTATAATATTTTGAAATTTCTGACCAAGGAGTGATTTTCTTGCCTTCGATTTGGACTAAGGTTCTGGAAAACATCTTCATTTTTAATTTTTGACCTTGTTGATTGTTAACAAAAGTCCAAGCAATTGGCCAAGGGTTTAAAGCGTGAATAAAGCGATTGATTTTGATTTCGTCCCAGTTCCAGTCAATTTTGGCATTGTCTTTGTTGAATTTTGGAAAATAGGTTTTTTGAGTATCATTTTGAGTGGTTAAATTGGTTGGGTTGGAAATATAAGACTTTAAAACATTTTCTAAATTATCAGAAGCAATATTAAAAGCTTTTTGATAAAAACTGGTGGCGGTTTCTTGTGAACTAATTTCAAATGGAATTTGGGCAATAATGGGGCCGTGGTCGGGCAGAGCATCGATTTGGAAGAAAGTGACAGCGCTTTTAGTTTCGCCATTGATTATTTGCCAAGGGCCGGGGGTGGCACCGCGATATTTTGGTAATGGTGATGGATGGATGTTAACGATTTTAAATTTGGGAATAGCAATCATTTCTTGATCAAAATAAGGAGGACCGAAAGCGACACATAAAGCGATATCAGATTTAAGATCTCGGATCTCAGATTTGACTTCTTGAGTAAATTCTTCAATTTGGATAAGTTTGAGGTTGTTTTGGTTGGCGAAAGAGGAAACTGGATTTTTAGTGATTTCTTGAGCGCGACCAGTGGCTTTGTCTGGTTTAGTAAAAACGGCCAAAACATTAAAATCTTTAATTTCAAGAAGTTTTTTAAGAATGATGACAGAATGTTCGGATGAACCAAAGAAAATAATGTTAGTCATGAGATAGTTTATCAAGATTTGGTAAAATACCGTATGAGAAAAATTGTTCTTTATCCAGCTGAAATTTTAAGACAAAAGACAGAGGAAATCAAAGAAGTTGATAAAAAATTACTGGAAGAAATTAAAGATTTAAAAAAAATATTACAGGCAGGCGATAATGCAGCAGGTTTGGCGGCGCCACAGATTGGAATAAGTAAAAGGTTTTTTGGAAGTAAAGAAATGGGGAGTAAAGACAGTGTTTTGGTTTTTATTAATCCTAAAATAGTTAAAACTTATGGAGAAAAAGTTTACCCTAAATTAGTTGATGAAAATGGGAAAGAGGATGATTTTTTGGAAGGATGTTTGTCTTTTCCTGGTTTTTTTGGAACAGTTAAGAGGTTTTTAAAAATAGAGGTTTTTTGGCAAGAAATTGAAAAAGGAAAATTGGTGACAAAAAACAAAACATTAATTGGTTTTGATGCAATTGTGTGGCAACATGAATCTGATCATTTGGATGGAATTGTTTTTGTTGATCATATTAAAGAAGAAAATGGAAAGTTTTATAAAGAGGTGGCAGGGAAAATGGTTTTAAGTAGTCTTTCGGCTTCGGAGTTGGTGGGATAAGAATAATCAACGGCTTTTTGTAGATTTTTTTTAGCTAATATATTTTCTTTTTGAGATAAATAAATTTTGCCCAGAGCAAAATAGGCATAATCGTAATTTGGTTTTAATTCAATGGCTTTTTGATAATAAGGAATAGCTTCTTTTTGAAGACTGGCAGTTTCTAGGAATTGACCAATTGAATAATAAATTTTGGCGTCGGTTGGGGCTAAAAGACTAGCTTTATCGAGAGAAATAATGGCTTCGGAAAAATATTTTGAATCAACTCCTGAAAGATAAAGATAAACTTGAGCTCGTTCTTTCCAAAAATTAATATTACTAGGAGAAATTTTAATAGTTAGATTAGAATAATTTATAGATTTGTCGATATCTTCTTGTTTTTCACTATTTAAAGCAATTTTTGAGTAAATAGTAGCTAGTTTGTCAGTATATAAGGGTTCTTTGGGGTTGAACTGATGACTTATTTGAAGATAAGAAAGAGCAGTTTTATAATTATTTCTAGAATCATAAGTTTCGGCTTGGCTGTAGGCAATGTCGGCTAGATAAAAGAAGATTATTCTTTTAGTGAAGATAAAACTAATTAAAATTAGAGGAATAATTAAGAATTTGTGTAGAGACGTTGCATGCAACGTCTCTACTTTAGTATTTTGATCGGGAATTAAAAGAGCGGGGAGGAGGAAGAAGAAAAGTGAAGTGGAAACTACAGAGAAGCCGGCGGCATTGGTAATGAGAATAGAAATATATGAAGTTAAAATAACTAGAGATAAATTTTCAATTTCTAATTTCCAATTTCTAATTAAATTTTTGATTAAAGAAAAAAGAAAAGTAAATATTAAAATTGAATAAGTGATTAGACCGATGGCACCGGTGGTGGCTAGATAATTAATATATTCGTTATGGGCTTTGTTGTAGAGAAAATCCCATTCAGAGGTTAAATTATGTTTAACAGGACGAGTCCAATAATAGGAATACGCAAAAGTTTCAACACCAGTGCCAAAAATAGGAAATTTTTTCCAAAGATCAACGGCGCCAGTCCAAACAATTTTTCGGATATCACCTGAGGGGGTAATGTTTAATTTGTTATTAATTTCTAATGTCGAATTTCCAATTTCCAATTTAGGAGGGAAAAGTTGATCTTTGATTGGATTAGCGATTAAAAGCGAAAGAATAATTAATAATGAATAATTAAGAATTAACAATTTTCGAGAATTTTTGTTTTTTAAGAAAGAGAAGGTGAAGTATACAAAAAGGGAAATGAGGCAGGCAATGATACCAGATTTGGATTTGGTGAAAAGAATAGAAATATAAAAAATTAATGTTAAAAATAAATAAAGATAGGGGCGTATGGCAATACGCCCGTACGTATTGATTGATTGAAAAAATTTGTAAATAGAAAATGGAAGTAGGATACAAAGATAGGCGGCGAGCCAATTTGGTTGGCCGAGGGTGGAAAAAACTCGAGATTGAACGTCTTGAACCCATAAATTTTTATCGATACCAAAATGCTGGGCAATAGCATAAATAGAAATTAAAAAACCGGAAAGTAATGAAAAATTAATGATTTGTTTTTTGAAATTAGAATTGATGTAAATCGAAAGAATCCAGTACAAAAGGGCATAACAGATTAACGATAAAAGACCGCCATTAAGTCTGGAGTAATAACCAAAAAAGGAAGTATGAGGATCGATTGAATAAATAGTGGAAATTATTTGAGAAATTAGAAATAAAAGCAAAGGGATGTCTAGAAAAGTTTTTTTAAATAGAGGAGCTTGTTTTTTAAAGACATTAACTAGATGAAAAGTAGTTATTAAAATGGTTAAAAGATATACAAAATACATTTTTGGTAATTCGAAAAGCTCGGAATTGGACTGGGTAAAAATTAAAGGAGTGACAAAAAAGAGGGTCAAAAACAGAAAACGAACAGACTTAATAAAAGACTTCATAAGTTCTATTGTAACTTAAGAGCTCTAACTTGTTATAATTTTAAAGTGACCAAGTTTGCATTACTAAAGAATAAAATAAAAATATTTTTCTCACTTTTTAGTTGGGAAGTTGGAGTTGATCTTGGTAGTAGTAATACTTTGATCTATTTAAAAGACAGAGGAGTGATTATTGATGAACCAACTATGATTGCTCGTCAGAAAAAAAAGAGATGGACAGGGTTATCGGCACCAAAATCAAAAAAAAGTGGACCAATTGCTTTTGGTTTTAAAGCCAAAGAAATGCTTAATCGAGAACCAAAACAAATCGAAGTTGTAAGTCCTATCAAAAATGGAGTTATTTCTGATTTGGAGGCACTGGAAAGTTTGATTTCTTATTACTTAAAGCTTATTTATGAAATTCCGTCTAAATATCCTAAGTTTTTTAAACCAAAAGTAATTGTAGGAGTGCCAAGTTCAATTAACCAAGTTCAAAAAAGAGCTGTAAAATCTATTTTTTTAAATGCTGGAGCAAAAGAAGTTGTTCTCTTGGAAGAAGTGGTTTTGGCAGCAATTGGGATTGGTTTACCTACTGATAGTTGTTCTGGTTTGGTTATTGTGGATGTGGGGGGAGGCAAAACTGAAGTAAGTGTAATTTCAATGGGAGGAGTGGTTGTTGGGAGAGGAATTAAAACAGCTGGTAATGATCTAGACATTAGTATTATTAACTACGTGAAGATGAAATACGGAATATTGATTGGAGTTAATGGTGCTGAAAAAATAAAAATGGAAACTGGTAATTTAGATAAAGATGGGGAGAAAAAAACAGCTTTGGTGAGAGGTCGAGACTTGGAAAGTGGTTTGCCAAAAACAGTTAGAATAACAGAGACGGAAATAAAAGAAGCGATGGCTATGGAGTTAATAAAAATAGTTAAATTAGTTTCAACGGTTTTGGATGAAACACCTCCAGAATTGATGGAAGATATATTAAAAAGAGGAATTATTTTAGTGGGAAATGGGGGGAAAATAAATGGTTTA
Organism: Candidatus Shapirobacteria bacterium; assembly: GCA_028700625.1. Lineage (GTDB taxonomy): Bacteria > Patescibacteriota > Microgenomatia > UBA12405 > UBA12405 > WARW01. The sequence goes on along the minus strand of JAQVSI010000002.1, from coordinate 26,393 downwards.
GCGCAATTAATCGAGAGTGAGACAAAAATTTTTACTAGGGTTTTGGAAGAAGCAGGAATGATGGTAATTAAAGGTTGTGGTGAATTGATTCAAAACAGAGAGATGTTAAAACAAGTTAAATTGGTGTCTGGATTAAAAGAATGAACCAAATAGACGACAGTTCTTGGAAATATTGGTTAATGAAATTTGGCTTAATTTTAAGTTTGGGAATTATTTTGGTGTCAATTTTGAAATTAAGTGTGGTTAAAGGGAAATATTATAAAGATTTGGCCATAGAAAATAAGCTTATGGAAAAAAAAATTCCAGCAGCAAGGTCAGTTATTTTGGATAGAAAAGGAAGAATTGTAGCAAAAAGTGTTTATCAATATTTTAGAATGGATGGAGACAGTAAAATCTATGAAGGAGTAGGAGATTTTCATGGATATAAATTTGAGGGAAAAGATTTGGCTTATGAATTAAAAAGATTTTATCCATATGGGGAATCTATGTCCTTTATTACTGGCTATGTGGGGAAAATTAATCAAGATGATAAAAATGAAAACAAATGTGAAATTAAATTGGGCGATAATGAGGTGATGGGAAGAAGTGGGATCGAATCATTTTTGGATTGTCAAATTAGAGGAATTGACGGAAGAAGATTGGTTGAAGTGGATGCTAGGGGTAAGTATGTTAGAGAGTTGGGAAGGCAAGAACCTGTAGTTTCAAAAAATTTATATTTATCGATAGATGCTTATTGGCAAGAGAAAATTTATAAACTTTTAGATGGGAAAAAAGCAGTAGTGATAATTAGTGAGCCAAAAACCGGAAAGATAATTAACATGGTTTCAAGTCCAGCTTTTGATCCAAATGCTTTTTCTTATGATGCGAATCAAGAAAAAATTAAAGAATATTTAACTGACAATGAAAATTTGCCGATGATGAATAGGACAATTTCTGGAAGATATAGTCCAGGATCAGTATTTAAAATAGTAATGGCAACAGCAGGACTTGAAAGTGGAGTGATAGATAAAAGTACAGAGATTGAAGACATTGGTGTTTTAAAAGTGGGAGATTATACTTATAAGACTTGGAGTGGAAAAAGTGATGGAATGGTAAATATAATTAAAGCAATTCAGAGATCAAATGATATCTTTTTTTATAAATTGGGAGAAAAATTGGGTTTAAATAGAATTTATGATTGGACTAAAAAATATGGTTACGGAAATAAGACAGGAGTGGAATTGAGTGGTGAATTGGATGGAATTGTGCCAAATGAAAAATGGAAAAAAGAAGTTAAGGGAGAAAATTGGTATTTGGGTGATACTTATCATTTATCTATAGGACAAGGAGGTTTAAGTATTACTCCACTTCAGGTTAATCAAATGACTAATATTATTGCCAATAAGGGAGTTAAATGCAAAATGAGTGTTTTGAAAGATTCTAAGGTGGAATGTACCGATTTAAAAATAAAAAATGAAAACTGGGAAACTATTGTTCAGGGGATGAAAAATGCCTGTAAATCGGGTGGAACGGCATGGCCTTTGTTTAATTTTAAAACAGAAATTGCTTGTAAAACAGGAACGGCAGAAGTTGGTGATGGTAGTAAAGATACTCAAGCTTGGTTGACGGCTTTTGCGCCAGCTGATGATCCGCAAATTTCAATTACGGTATTAGTGGAGAGAGGAGGAGAAGGATCTGATGTGGCGGCACCAATTGTGGGAGATATTTTGAAAGAATGGTTTGATGAAACGAATACGGTTGTTCCAAGAAAAGTGGATAAAAAAATTATTTCAGAATAATTTTAAAAAAAGTATTATAATATGCCTATAATATTTTAAAAATAAAATGAGTTTAGAAAAAATAAAAGAAGCTTTTAAGAATAAAGTGGGAAATTTTAAATCAAGAGTAGAGTTGTCAAAATTATTGAGAGATGGAGATGGCTTTGTGGCAACAGTTCACCGTGATAGTAGAGAAGAAAGATTAAACGTTAGGGGTTATTATCCAGAAGATCGTCTTTGGGATGAAGCAAAAAAGGCTGGAAATGGAACAATTGTTGATATTTTGGTGACTCGCGGACAAGAAAAAATTGGTTTAGTATCGATCAAAAATAGGTAATTTGTAGTTGACAGCTGGTCGGGAATAGATGACAATGAAAGATAAAATGAAGAAACTATTAATTGTGGAGTCACCAACAAAAGCCAGAACCATCGGAAAATATTTAGGTGGAGATTATAAAGTTTTAGCAACAGTTGGACATATTCGAGATTTGCCATCAAATAAGATGGCGATTGATTTCAAAAATTTTGAAGTGGAATATGTGATTGATATTAAGAAAAAGAATGTTGTAGATGAATTGGTTAAAGAAGCAAAATCAGCAAAACAAATATTATTAGCGTCCGATCCTGATCGTGAAGGAGAGGCTATTTCTTGGCATGTTAAGTGGATATTGGAATCGAAAGTTAAAGGTTTGATTGATAAAAAAAATATTACCAGAGTTACTTTTCATGAAATTACTAAAGAAGCCATCGAAGAGGCTTTAAAACAATCTAGAGATATAGATATGGCTTTAGTTAATGCTCAACAAGGCAGAAGAGTTTTGGACAGAGTAGTGGGTTATAGCTTGTCTCCGATTTTATGGAAAAAAGTTAGAAGAGGACTGTCGGCTGGAAGAGTGCAATCGGTGGCAGTGAGACTTATTTGTGAAAGAGAAAAAGAGATCTTGGCTTTTTTGAAAGAAAAATATTTTTCTGTTTATAGTGAATTAAAAAAGGATGGAAAAAAATTTAAGGCTGAATTGATCAAAATAGATGATAAAAATATCTATAAAACAGAAAAAATAAAATTATTTGATGGGGAATATTCTTTTACTACTTCGATTTTTAAAGATAAAAATGATGCGGAAAGTTATATTAATCAGATGGAGAAAGAGTTTTTAATAACTAAAATTATAGAAAAAGAACTCCACAGATTACCATTACCAGCTTTTACTACTTCAAAATTGCAACAAGCCGCTTCTCGAAAAATGGGATGGTCAGGTAAACAAACAATGAGTATTGCTCAAAAATTGTACGAAAAAGGTTTAATCACTTATCACAGAACGGATTCGGTTTATTTGTCAGAAAAATCTATTGCTGATTTTAGAAAATATATTGGAGAAAAATTTGGCCAAAATTACGTGGTGGAAAAAGTTAGATTTTATAAAAATACTGCCAAAAATGCTCAAGAAGCACATGAGGCAATTAGACCAACAAATGTTTCAAAAAATTTTGTTGATGAAAGTGATTTGAGAGAGAGTAAATTGTATGAAATGATTTGGAAAAGGGCAGTAGCAACTCAAGCAGCATCGGCAATAATGAAAAATACAACAATATTATTTGCCAATAGAAACGGTACTTTTGAATCAAAAGGAGTAAGAATGTTATTCGATGGATTTTTGAAAATTACTGGCGATAAACATGAAGATCAAGTGTTGCCAGAACTTAAGGAAAATGAAAAAATTGATGGTAAAAAAAATTGGTTATTAGAGTCGGAAACTAATCCAATGCCTCGTTATAGTGATGCTAGTTTAGTGTCTAGTTTAGAAAAACAAGGAATTGGTAGACCTAGTACTTATGCTCCAATTATTTCAACTATTTTATTAAGACAATATATTGACAGAGAGGAAGGAAGATTTAAACCAACAGTTTTAGGACAAGCAACTAATGAATTTTTGGTAAAAAACTTTGCCAATGTTTTATCTTTACCTTTTACAGCAGAAATGGAAGAGGATTTAGATAAAGTTTCCTTAGGGAAGACAGATTGGAAGGAAATGATGAAAGAATTTTGGAAAAAATTTGAAAAAGAATTGAAATTAGCCGAAGGAAATAGTGAAAGAGTAAAAGTTGAAGTTGAAAGGACTGGAGAAAAATGTCCAGAATGCAAGGAAGGTGATTTGGTTGTTAGATTGGGTAAATTTGGTAAATTTATTTCTTGTAGTCGATTCCCAGATTGTAAATATACAAAACAATTTCAAGAAGCAGCAGGATTCAATTGTCCAGAATGTGGGGCTGAAGGAGTGGTAAGAAAAACCAAGACTGGTAGAAAATTTTTTGGTTGTTCAAAATATCCAATCTGTAAGTGGGCAGGGTGGAAAAAACCGTAGTTTACTTCTTTTTACCCCAGCGTTCTTGAGAGGTGTGGATTAATTTGTCGCGTTGTTGATTTTTACAAGAAAGTGGAGCTAGGGTGGTGGCATAGAAAGGTTGAGTTGTTTCAGAATCGATAGAAAGTTTACAGACTATCTGATATTTACCAATTTTGATTAAATCTTCTGGTGGGAATTGAGGTCCAAATTCTTTGGCAAGGATAAAAGCATCTTGATTACCGACCACAAAAGACATAATTGAACCAATGTTGCCTAGAATAGCATCTTGAATTGGTTTGTCCAATTGGGACATGTATTGATTGGCAACAATAAGATTTAATTTAAATTTACGGGCTTCTGAAAGAATTTTAATAAAAGCCTCAGTGGCAAAGTTTTGGAATTCATCGACATAGAGATAAAAATCGGAACGTTCATCGCTGGTTTGAAAAACACGATTCATGGCTGAAAGTTGAATTTGAGTAATTAACATGGCACCTAAAAGAGCAGAATTATCTTCACCAAGACGACCAGTCGAAAGATCGGCAATTAAAATTTTCTTTTGGTCCATAATTTCTTGGATATTTATTTTTGATTTGGCATGAGCAACAGTATTTCTGATATTGGTTGAAGAAATGAATTGGCCAACTTTGTTTAAAATAGGAGAAACAGCTTCATTTTGAAATTTTGGATCCATTCTACTAAATTCATTTTGCCAAAAATTAATTAAAGTTTGATTGGTTAATTTAGAAACAACTTTTTCTCGGTAGTTTTTATTGGTTAAAATTTCGACAATGTGAGTAAGATCGCTTCCTGGAGTGTTGACTAAAGTTAAAACAGTATTTCTTAAAATATGTTCAAGACGAGGACCCCAAGAAATATTTCCATAAAGCTTTTTAAAAATAGAGAGAACACCAGAAGCAATCAGCTCTTTTTGGGATTCATTTTTGGTTTCTAAAACGTTTAGAGGATAGACATAATCTGGATCGGCGGGGTTGAAATAACAACAATCATTAACACGATTACTAGGAATATAGTCAAGAATGTTATTGCATAAATCACCATGAGGATCGATAACAGCTACACCGCGACCTTTACGAATATCATCGATGGCCATATTGGCGATAAGAGTAGTTTTACCAGTACCAGATTTACCGATAATATAGGTGTGGCGACGGCGATCTTCGCCTTCTTTGATGCCAAAAATCGAATCTTTGTTGCGATATTCAGTTTTGGCAAAAAAGGTGATTTTGTTTTTTTCTTCTGCAGTTAAATCGTCAGCAATTGGAAGATTTTCAGGGGGGTCAGAATAGAGTTTTTTACCCCAAGCAATGTTGGGAAGTTTAGTGTTTAGATTTGGAAAATGCCAAATGGCAGCTAATTCTTCGGTGTTAAAAATTTGACTTTTTAATTTTGGATTAAATTTACGAAGGTAAATTGATTCTTTAAGTTTCTTTTTTGTAAAAAACCCTGGAGTGAAGCTTTTAATAAAATTACCACGAGGATTAGTGTAGGCACCAAAAGAGGAAGAAACGGAAACCATTAGAGCAGGGTTGTTGGTAAGAAGATTCATTTGAGTATAAAGACCTGGAAATTGAATTTTTTGTTCCAAAATAGCTTTATCGGGATGGGCAGTGCGAAGGTTTCTTTCTTGGTCTACCAAAATTCCGTTTTGAATAGTACCAATTATATTACTCTGCCAATTTTTTGGAGCTCCACTTAGAAGAATTTGGAACATAAAAAAATCTTTAATGTTATTAGATCTAGAAAGGGGAGCGAGAACAGAGGTTAAAGGGTCGGTGTCTTTGAAATCTTTAGCAGTTTTGACTGGATAATCGTAGGATCTAGCTAAACCAAGTTGAGTATAAGTGATTGGTAATTCTGGATCAAGATTGAGAAGGAAATCTTTTGTGTCTCTTAAAATGGCGGTGGAATATTGAGCTAAGATTTGAGAACGGAGAAATTCGCTATTGTTGGAAAGAGCAGCAATATAGAAATGAATTTGACCTTCTTTTAAAACTATTTCTAGAGAAACAATGGTTTTTTTCTTGCCAATTAATTTTTCAAAGAAAGAAAGACTTGAAAATTGGGTAAAATTTGAAAGCAGGGCAGACATTGACTCAAAAGTATGTTCGTTGTTTTGGGGTAAACGGACTTCAAATATCGAGAGATTGGCAGTATCAGACATAAGATTATTTTAACAATATTTTAACTAAAATGAAGGAGAGGGTAAAATTTATCTTATAATATTGACAAAAGTACATAAAAGTGGTATGATGTCAGCACTAACATGGCAATATCGCTGTGACTAGTCTAACTATTTTTTAATGGTATTTATACCTTTTATATATAGCCGAAGTGCCTACGGGTACATGTTCTTTAACAAAGTCAGAGAGAATGAGGAGGAAGAATATGAGGAAAATTTTAAGATTAATTAACGTGTTTGATTGTGAATGGTGGATAAAAAATGTTTTTATCAAACTAAATACTTGGGAATAGAAAGGAAATCAAAATGAAAAGAAAAATGAGTGATATCTTGTTGATTGATTTAATCAAATTGTTTGCATTTATGGCTTCTTTGTTTTTTTTAATTGTATCTCGTCCTTTAGGTATTCTATCTACTGTTAAATTTATGTTTTTTTTTGTTTTTTTGGTAAATATTGTCCAAATGGTTCTTTTAACTAAAGAAATGATGAAAAATAACAAGAAAATGGTTAGGTTTATGGTTCAATTTGTTGAATTAAATTTAACTATGATTGGTTTTTTTAGTTTTGTTTTTACGGAAAGATTCAATTCTTTGTGTTTCCTGTGGTTGGTGCCAATGGGTATCCGATGGTATTTGCCGAAAATGTTTAATTTTTTCCAAAAAAAGAGAAGCACTTAGGTGCTTTCTCTTTTCCCTTCGGGGTTTCCTTTCCGCTCTCTGACTTTGTTTATATATGATATAATTTCCAAGTTAATAATTTTTAAATTTTTAACACAAGAATCCTGGGGTAAAAACCCGGTGTTAAAAATATAAGTAAGGAGGACCCTCCTTCGCTAAAAGCTACGGATGGGTAAAAACAAAATGACAGAAAAAAATAAAGTGATCGTAAAAACCGTCAATCGTAGCGGAAAATCTATGGTTAAAAAAGCATTGGTTGTTAAAAGCAAAACTCAAAGCAATATTACTTCTGAAAACATCAAAAAGATGAACGAGAAAGTTGCTGCTCAAAAAGCTTCCTTTGCTAAAGCTACGGAAGCTTTAAAAGATGTGGAAGTAGAAAAAAAGGAAGCTGTAAAAGAAGACAAGAAATATAGTTTAACTGTTGGACTTAAGGATTTATTGAATGCTGGAAGTCATTTAGGACACAAAATTTCTAAAACTCATCCAAAATCATTAGAAAATATTTATACTCAAAAAGACGGAGTTCAAGTTTTTGACTTGGTTAAAACTCTTGAAGCTTTAGAAAAAGCTTGTAATTTCATTTATAACGCTAAAAGAAATGGTAAACAAATAGTTTTAGTGGGTACTAAAAGACAAGCTAGAGAAGTTGTCCGAAGAGTGGCCATAGAAGCTGGAGTTCCTTATGTTACCGATAGATGGTTAGGAGGAACTATTACCAATTGGGAACAAATTAAAAAGAATATTAAAAAATTAACTGATTTTAAAGAAGGAATTGAAAAAGGAAAGTTTGTTGACTCTACTAAAAAAGAGTTATCGCAAATGAATAAAGAAATAATTAGATTAGAAAAGATTGTTGGGGGTTTAGTTAATGTCGATAAATTTTTTGATATTTTGTTTGTAGTTGATGCTGGTTTTGAAAAAACAGCTATTAAAGAAGCAAAAATTAAAAATGTAAAAATTACTGGAATCGTTGATAGTGATGCAAATCCTTTTAAAATTGATTTAGCAATCCCTGCTAATGATGACAGTGTTAAAAGTGTGACTTTGATTGTTGAAGAAATTGGTAAAGCAATTAAAGCAGCAGGAGTAAAATAACTTAAACCCACCTGTCCGTTTTACGGACATCCTCCCTTGAAGAAGGGAGGACATTAATTTTTAAAATTAAAAATATGGATAATAAAAAAATAATTGAATTAGTTAAAAAATTAAGAGCTGAGATGGGTCTTGGAATTATGGAAATTAAATCTGCTTTGGAAGAAGCTGATGGTGATGAAACAAAAGCCAAACAAATTTTGAAAGAAAAAGGTTTTAAAAAAGCAGAAACTAAAGCTGAAAGAGAAACTCACCAAGGACGAGTTGCTACTTATACTCATACCACAGGTAAAATTGGAGTTATGGTTGAGCTTTTATGTGAAACTGATTTTGTGGCTAAACACGAAGATTTCATTAACTTAACAAAAGAAATATGTTTACAAGTGGCAGCTATGAATCCAGAAACTGTTGAAGATTTGATGAAACAAGAATTTATTAAAGATCCAAGCAAAACTATTGAAGAAATGGTTAAAGCTTTGATTGTTAAATTTGGTGAAAACATGAAGATTAATAGATTTTCTAGGTTTGAGATTTAAACTCCTCAGACTCGTTTTACTCGCCAGCTCCCCTTGATGAAGGGGAGCTTTTTTTTGGTATAATTTGACATATGATAAATTTTGCAGATGTAAAAAACAGAATGGATAAAATAGTAGCTCTGTTTACTAACGATATTGCCTCTATTAGAACAGGAAGAGCAACTCCGGGATTGATTGAAAATGTGGTGGTGACGGTTTATGGTGGCCAAAAAATGAAATTGATTGAATTAGGTTCAATTGGAGTTCCTGATGTTCGAAGTCTAACTTTTGAACCATGGGATCAAGCTTTAATTAGAGAAATCAGCAATGGAATTGTGGTGGCAAATGTAGGAATGACACCTTCTGTTGACGGAACTATTATTAGAATGAGTTTACCAATGTTGACAGTAGAACAAAGAGAAGATTATGTAAAACTTCTTGGTAGAAAACTAGAGGGAGCTAGAGTAATGATTAGAGATGCTAGGGCAGATTTTAGAAATGATTTGCAAAAAGCTAAACAAGATAAATCAGTTTCTGAAGATGAATTTAAAAGAGATGAAACTGAATTACAAAAAACTACAGATCTTTATATTGGAAAATTAGAAGAAACAGCTAAGAAAAAAGAATTGGAAATTCGTGGTTAAACAAAACTTAAAATTCTCGTTACAAATTTTTTATGTCTGGTGAATGTGTGTCGCACGTTCAAGGACACAAAAAATTATAACTTCGAATTTTAAGTTTTGTTTTGTTAAAATCAAGAATGGATTTGATAATTTTTATAGTTGCGCTATCAATTTTAGTTTTAGTTCATGAACTTGGTCATTTTTTTGCAGCTAGAAAAAATGGAGTCAGAGTTGAAGAATTTGGTTTGGGTTTACCTCCAAGAATAATTGGTAAAAAAATTGGGGATACTATATATAGTATAAATTGGTTACCAATTGGTGGATTTTGTAAATTATATGGAGAAGATGGTGATGGTAAGGGAGGGAATTCTTTTAATCATAAAAAGCCATGGCAAAAGTTAATAATTGTGTTGGGTGGAGTGTTCATGAATTTGGTCTTGGCAATTTTAATTTTTAGTGTGGTTTATACAATTTTAGGAGTGCCGACCGAAACAAACAAAGTTAAGATTATTGGAATTGCAAAAAATTCACCAGCTGAAAAAGCAGGATTGAAAGAAGAAGACATTATCGTGAAAGTACAAGATAAAGAAATTAAAAAACCAGATGAACTAACAACAGAGGTTGGGAAATATAAAGGGGAAAATATCAAATTAGAGATTGTAGGGGCGTATGGCGATACGCCCGTACAAAAAGAGGTGGAAGTAAGAGCAAATCCACCAGAAGGGGAAGGGGCAATTGGAATTGCTATTTCAAACACAGAGATGATTAAAGTGCCTTGGTATCGATTTTATGAAGGAATTGGGGCTGGTTTTAAAGAAGCTTATTTTTGGGGAAAAATTATTGGAAATGGTGTTTTTAAAATGATTGGAGGATTATTTACTGGGAATGTTCCAAAAGATGTTAGTGGTCCAATTGGAATGTTTGAAGCAACTAGTGCAATTAATAAAAATCAAGGATTTTTAGCAGTTGTTCATTTTTTTGGAATAGTTTCTGTAAATTTGGCAATAGTTAATGTTTTACCTTTTCCGGCTTTGGATGGAGGTCGAATAATTTTTGTTTTCTATGAAATGATTTTTAAGAAAAAAGCCAATCAAAAATTAGAAATGGTAGTAAACAATATTGGAATGATTTTGCTTTTAAGTTTGATTGTGTTGATTACAGTGGGAGACATTGGTCGAGTTTTGAAAAAATAAAATCTGTTATCATTGATTAATGAAACAAATAAAAAAGAAAAGCAATCTAAAACTTTTGTTAATTTTGTTAATTATTTCAATTGCTGGATTGGCTCTTTTAACTGTGATTCAAAATAGACAGGATACTAGAAGTAGTGCGGCAGGAGTGGCGGCTTGTAGTAGTAAGGATTTAACGGGGAAATTATTATATGGTACTTGTAATGCGTATAATCAAACTGGTAGTTGTAGTACATCCACTGGATATAATGGAATGGCCGTAAAAGGATTATGTAAAAATACTTCTTATTATTGTTGTTTGCCTGATACTGGTAAATTACCAGGGGCTGAGGGTTGTGTAAATGCAGGTGGGGTTTGTACTCGAGTGGGTAACTATACTACTGTAAAAGATGGCTCGACTTGTAGTTTTGATGGTTCTAGAGGAACTGTAATTGGATCGAATTCAAAGTTATGTTTAGGAACTTATGGAGCTAATGATATTAAGTGTTGTAAATTAGCCAAGGCAACACCAACCCCAAAACCAAGTTGTATTGCTAAAGGTGGTGTTTGTGTTGGTAATGTGAGAACTTGTACTATAGGTAAGGGTGGATCAGTGATTAATGGAACTACTTGTTCTGGAAAAACTCCAGTTTGTTGCAGGCTAACTAAGTAAGAATCAGCTTATTTTCAGATTAATATAAAAGTGACACGTTGATATTTGTTTTCAAAAGTGTTTTACTTTTCTATAAGATTTTTATATAAAATGAACAAACAAAAAGGTATTTCCCAAATTGTAGTTATGGTTGTTATGTTGGTTTTAGCAGTAGCTTTGCCCTTAACCACTAATTTGGTTAAAAAGAGTCAAGAAAATAGGAGTAAAGCATTTCCACTTTTGGGTGTTCCTAATTCAACAGTAACATTCTCAAGTCTTGGTAGGGATGACCTAATTAAGTCTGGTGAGTATTCTGAAAGTGACTGGAAGAATGTTCCTTATTCAGATTTTCCTGAGTTTGTTGGTACACCAAGAACAATAAAAGCTCTTTGTATTATGGATAAGATGTGTGCTTCTGGTAATTGTATTGGAAATCAATGTGTTTCTTCGGATTCAAATTGTAATGGTTATAAAAATGTTGGTTGCGATGTCGGCTATAGTTGTAAGCTAAAAAAAGACAATAATCCTCTTTTTTTGGATTATAAATGTACTTGCGACAATCTTCTATTGAATGGTGTTTGCTCAACCTCAACTTCTTCAAATTCAAATTCAACTTCAACTCCTTCAACTTGCGCTGCTGATTCTGAAACAGTGAGTGTTGTTGGTAATAGTGGTGATGTTAAGTGTGGTAATACTACTAGTCAATCAAAAACAGTTTTATATGTATGTGGTAGCTATCCTAATATCTCTACGGGTGGAACTAATTTTGGATGGCATTCTAAAGAAGCTTGTTATGCATCCGGGAAAACTTGTTCTAATGGTGCTTGTGTAGCTAGTGGCAGTACTGTGATTGTTCAAGATTCTAAATGTGTAAACGCGGGTGGTGTTTGTCAAAAAACAACTACTGCTTGTACTAATGGTAAAACTTATTTAACTAATTATTGTATGAGTAGTGGTAGTGATGTTAAATGTTGTGCTCCGGCAACAGTTTTAGATAAACCATGTACTGATAAAGATGGCGTATGTAAAGTTTGGGAAACATCAACTGTTGGTGGTTCTTGTAATGGGGGAACTGGAAAAATTGAAAAAGGTTTATGTATGAGTAAACCAACAGATACAACTTATCGTTGTTGTGTACCAAATTCAATTCCAACTTATACCATATACACAAAAGGTTCTTGTAATACTTCGACAGGTAAATATTCATGTACTAGTAGTACAAGTACAACAGCGCCTAATGGAAGTACCACTTTTTCTGATAAAGAAAAATGTGAAGATTACACTGGATGTAATCAAACAACTTATACTATCTTTACAAAAGGTTCTTGTAATACTTCAACTGGAAATTGGGTATGTACTAAAAACAGTGCAAGTTCAACCGCAGCCAATGGAACTACCACTTTCTCCAGTGAAGCTCTTTGTGGTGCCGTTACTGGATGTGATATTGCTTGTACTACAGCTAATTGGACTTCAGCTTTATCTCCAACAACTTGTCCTAGTACTGGTAAACAGACTAAAACTTGGACTAAAACTGGAACTTGTACAGGTGGTGTAACTCATCCAGCGACTGAAACAGTTGATTGTGATCCTGGTTATACTGCACCAAAATTAACAATGCAAGTTTCAATGCTTGGTGTTTTTGCTGGTGCTAACGATAAGTGTTTAGATCAACAAATGAAATTAAAAGTAAACGTTTCCAAGGCTGGAGATGCGGGGATTACAAGGGAAATGATAGCAACTAAAGTTGATGATAAATTTTCAACGGTTAAAGTAGTCAATGATGGTTATCAAGTTTATGAAATTAAAGATTTTGAACTTGATAATACTTACTTATTAACAGATAAAATTTATATATATGTAACCAATATTAAAGATAGCCACCTTAAATTATTAACAACTCTTTATGGTCGTAATGAACAAACTGGTGGATTTGTTTCTGGGGATACTAGTTTAATAAAAGTATCTGATTTGGTTGACAAAACATTAACTTTATATAATTGGTCAATTTTGAATGGAGACATTGATGGAAATGGTTCTATAGATGGTTTTGATTTTGCCGCAATGAAGAATGAATGGAATAAAGAAGTTGCTACTAATGGAGTTTTGAAATCTGACTTAAATGGAGATTGTTATGTTAACGGACTAGATTTACAAATTTATAAGAATTCTTTAGAAAAACAATTTTCTGCAAAAAGTCTTAATTAGAAATTATTTAAAAAAATGGAAACAAATAACAAAATGTTAAAAACTTTAATACCGGTTATAGCTGTAGTAGTTATTTTTGAAAGCATAATGCTGGTTTCTAATCTAGAAAAGAAAACTGTTACATCAGATGTAATTGCTGAAAAAAATGAAATTATTCAAGAGGTTAAAAATGAAAATTATTTCGATTTGTCTTTTGTTACAGATGCTAAAGAAATGAAAATTGGCAAAAATTATCAAATTAAATTACAAGCTTTAGTTAAAGAAAAGAAAAGTTTAGACGCAATAGACATTGCAATCAAATATGATTCTAAGAATTTAGAGATTAGCGGATTGATTTTTGATGATAAATTAGAAAAACCTATTATTGGTAAGGTAGTGAAAGAAGATGGAATGATTGTGGTTAAATATTTAATCGAGACTAAACAAGGAATTACTTTTAATGTTGATGATTTAGTAAATTTAGTTAGTTTTGATGTTAAAGCAAAAACAGTTGGCTTATATAAGTTTGAAGTTGCTACTGGTAATGAAGATAAGAAATTTGTTACTCTATTTGTAGAGAATACTTCAGCTAAGGCTTTGCCTTTTGCTAGTAATCAGTTAGAAATTAATGTAATTAAGTAAAAATGAAAAAGACAGTATTGAATTTATTTTTAGCAGCGGCATTTTTGTTGATGTCGGGTAATGTTGTAGCTGCAGTTGATCCTAATCTTTCTTTTTCTCCTGCAACAGGGACATATAATCTTAATGATACTTTTACGGTAACCATGTTGATTGATTCAGCTGGTCAAGTAGCAGGAGCTGTTGATATGATTGGAACTTTTGATTCTACTAAATTGGAAATAACAAAAATAGAAACAGCGACTTCTATGGCTTTTAATAAAACAACAACTGGAGGATCTTGTTCTTTTAATAAACAAGATGAATGGCCTGTTGGAAAATTTTCGGCAAGTTGTAATTCTTCAATGACGGCTGGTGATGAAGTGGTAAATGGAAATTTAATGGTTATTACTTTTAAGGCAAAAGCAGCTGGTACGGCTATTGTTAGTTATACTTGTAACGGTCAACCATCTGATTCAAATATCGTTCAGACAACACCAATTAAAGACATTATTGTTTGTTCAGCTAATGGAAGCGGGTCTTATACGATAAATAGCACAATTGGTACCACTACTAGTTCGACACCAACAACTACCCCTGCTGCAACTACAACTGAATTACCACAGACTGGAGGAATTGCTTCAACTGTTGGTTTGATTGTCTTTGGAGCTGTTAGTATACTTTCAGCTTTATTTTTAAAATTCTTATGAAGGGAAAAGTTAGTTTAAAGACAGTTATAATTTTTGCTATTTTGATTTTGGTCATAATTTTGTCTGTTTTGGGTTTGAATGTGGCTAAAACTTTTATGAGTGGAGCTATTGCTGGTTACGAACCTCAGAATTTAACGAATGTTCCTAGTGAAGATGGCAAGACGGCTACAATTTCGTGGATAACAGATAAATCGATTAAAGCTTCGATTTTTTACGGAACAAATATGGCTAGTTTACTTTTAATGGCAGAAGATGTTGAACCAACTATTAATCACAATATTTTGTTAACTAATTTAAGAAGTAACACTTCTTACTATTATAAAATTGTGGTCGATAGTGATAATGTTTTTGACAATGGGGGAATGATGTATAGCTTTAAGACTAAAGGTGAGGTTTCAGAAGTTGTTTCTAGTGAAACACCGGTTCCAACTGTAGCACTAATTAATCCAGTTACAACATTAGCACCTGTGGCTTCTTCATCAACAACTACTAATAATACTTCTACTTGTGACAAAACAACTGATTATAATAAAGATGGAGTTGTTAACAGTATAGACTATATTTCTTGTTCAAAAGGAACAGTCACCCCATCAAATGTAGACAAATGCCAAATTGGTGGTACTTATAATAACCTACCAATAACAAATAGTATGGATAGAATAAAGTGTTTACAAGATAGTAAATTATAGGTAAAATAAGGAACTTTTAATTAAAGGAGGTGTGAATTTTTAATGCCAATTATAGTAAAGAAAAATAAAGGAGAATCAAAAGACGATATTATAGGTAAATTTAGGAGACTTTGTTTGGAAGAGGATATTACTGAGGAAGTTAGAAAAAGAACTTCTTATGTTAAACCTTCGGAAGAAAGATATGCTAAAAAGAAAATAATTGTTTGGCGAGATAAATGTCGCCGAAAAGCAAAAAATTCTAGGAGACACGATGCGAAATAAATTAAAACAAGATAGTTTTAATGCGTTGAAGAACCGTGATAATAAGCGGGTGGATGTGTTGCGATTTTTGATTTCATTGATTGATAAAAAAGAATTACAACTGCCACCCGGAGCTTTGACAGAAGCTGAGGAGATGATGGTTTTGAGAAAAGAATTAAAAAATAAGGAAGAATCAAGAGAAATGTTTTTAAAAGGCGGCAGGCAAGATTTAGTTGACGAATTAGATTATGAAATTTTAGTAGTTAAAGAATATTTACCAGAAGATATCAGTGAAGAAAAAGTTAGAGAAATTGTAAACCAAGCGATAATAGATAAGGGGAATAATTTTGGATTTGTTATGAAAGAAGTGATGATTAAAACTGGTGGAACAGTGGATGGTGGATTAATTTCAAAAATTGTAAAAGAAAAAATAGAAAATATATAGGTAGGGGCGTATTGCAATACGCCCGTACAAAAAAATGGATAATATAATTTTAATAAATAATAATAAGAATTTTGGATTGGATAAGAATTTAATTGAGAGATTAGCTATTAAAGCTTTAAAAGAAAAAGGATTTATAAAAGATGTGGAATTGAGTATTAGATTTGTGGGAAGAAAAGTTGCTCGTGATCTAAATATTAACTATCGAAAAATGGATTATATTCCTCAAGTTTTAGGATTTCCTATGTCAAAAAAAATGGATGCTGATGGGAAAATTAGATTGGGGGATATTGTAATTTGCACTCAAAAATTAAAGTACGAAATTAAATTTCAAAAGTCGAATTTAGATACTGTTTTATACAGTTGGCTGATTCATGGTGTTGAAAATTTATTGAAATGATACACTTACGATTATTGTAAAAGATTAGCTATTTTGGTTTAATCTTTTGATGTCAGTTTTTCACTTAAAATATAGACCAATTAAGTTTTCAGATTTGGATTTGACCGATGTGGCAATTAGTTTGAAGAAATTTTTATCAGCTAAAGATGTACCTCAATCTTTTTTATTTTCTGGACCAAAGGGATCGGGAAAAACATCAGCAGCCAGAATTTTGGCCAGAGCAACTAATTGTAATGATTTGAAAGATGGCGAGCCTTGTGGAAAATGTGATAATTGTAAAGAAATATTAAAAGGTTCAGCGATGGATGTTATTGAAATGGATGGAGCATCAAACCGAGGAATTGAAGATGTTCGAAGTTTAAAAGATAAAGCTTATTTATTACCAAGTAAGTTAACTAAAAAAGTTTTTATTATTGACGAAGTTCATATGTTAACTAAAGATGCTTTTAATGCACTTCTAAAGTTAATTGAGGAACCGCCTAAACATACAATTTTTGTTTTGTGCACTACTGATGCCGAAAAAATCCCTGAAACAGTATTATCGAGGTTAGTAAGGGTTGACTTTAGAAAAGGTGGAAAAGATGCTTTAAATAATTCACTTAAAAAAATTATTGATGGAGAAGGAATTGAAATTGCTAAGGAGGCAGTTGATTTTATTATAGAAAAGAGTGATGGTAGTTTTAGAAATTTGCAGAGAAATTTTAATGAATTATATTTGCAGTTGGGAAAAAAATTAAAGTCAGAGGAAGTTTTTAAGTTTTATTTGGATAAGAGTGGTAATTATAGTGAAGAAGATTTCGATAAAGATTTGGATAAAGGTGAAATTAAATTAATTTTGGAAAAATTAGAAAAGATGGCAACAGAGGGAATTGATTTTTCTAGTTTTAGATTAAAATTAATGAATTTTTTTCAAAAGAAAATTTTATCTTTTTATGGTTTGGGTTCTGAAAACCAGAATGGTTTAAATTTGAGTGAATCTGAATTTTTTATAAACTTATTAGTTAAAGCATCTAAACAAGAAAAAGAAGTAGAAATAGATCAGTTGCCATTAGAATTGGCAGTTGTTGAGTTTGTGGGACAAAAAAGATCTCAGATCTCAGATATCAAACCCGATATTTCAGATTTCAGATCTCAGATCTCAGATGAAAAGACAGAAGAAGTGAAGGTTTTAGCTGAAGAGGCGTATTGTAATACGCCCGTACAAATGAAAAATTGTTCGATTGAGGTTGAAAAAGTTAAGGAGAAATGGAGAAATTTATTGACGACAATTAAACCTTATAATCATTCAGTAGAAGCGTTTTTGAGAGCATCTAGACCACGTTCAATTAAAGGAAAAATCTTACTTTTAGAAGTTTTTTATCCCTTTCATAAAGACAGATTGGAAGAAGCAAAAAATAGAAAAATAGTAGAAGACTGTATGACAAAAGTTTTTGGAGTTGATTTGTGTTTTGAATGTGTCTTGGGAAAAAATAAAAAAGAACCTTTAGTCATTAAAAATGATACTCCAATGGAAAATGTGAGCGATCAATTTGTGGAAAATAAAAGTGAATCTGGTGGTGGAGATATTTATGATGTGGCGAAAGAAATCTTTGGTTAAAACCCCTCCGTCCTTCGAGCACCTCTCCTTGAAAAATGGGAGGCTTTTATAAGTTATAATAGGTTTATTAAAAGTTAATTTAAATTATGTTTGATAAAACAAAAATGTTAGCACAGGCTTATAAATTGAAAAAAGCAATTGAAGCTGAATCGATTGAACTTGAAGAAAATGGAATTAAGGTGATTGTAACTGGTGATCAAAAACTTAAATTTTTATCAGTAAATGGGGTTGAAAATAAAATTTTAATTGACACTATTAATAAAACAATGAAAAAATCTCAAGAAATGGCTGCTAAAAGAATGAAGGATATGGGAGGGCTTGAGGGACTTTTTTAATTTCCAATTTCTAATATCCAAAATGGCGGAATTACCAAAAAGTATCAATAATTTAATTTCGGCTTTTGAAAGATTGCCGGGTATTGGACCGAAGAGTGCAAGCAGATTGGTTTTTTATTTAATAAATACCCCAGAGTCTTATGTTTCGGAAATTGCTAGATCTCTTTTGGCAATAAAAAAAGAAGTAAAGATTTGTAAAGAATGTTTTTCGGTTTGTGAAGGAGAAATTTGTTCAATTTGTGAAGATTCACAAAGAAATAAAAAAATTATCTGTGTGGTTGAAAGAGCAATTGATGTGGTGGCAATTGAAAATATTGGAGGGTTTAAAGGTGTTTATCATGTTTTAGGTGGGGTGGTTAATCCTTTAGAACACATAGGACCAGATGATTTGAAAATTGATGAATTGATTAAAAGAGTAAATAATCAATTTCTAATTTCTAATGATCAAATAGAAGTAATCCTGGCGACAAATCCGACTATGGAAGGTGAAGCTACTGCTTTGTATATTAAGAAAAAATTAGAAAATTTACAGGGTAAAAATTTAAAAATTTCAAGAATTGGGAGTGGTTTACCGATGGGAGCAGATTTAGAGTATGCTGATCAGGCAACTTTGAGCCGAGCTATGGATGGAAGGAGGGAGATATAATAAATTATGAATCAGATAATAAAAGATTTTGGGAAAGGGATGAAACAACTAGGTCAGGAGACAGTGGAAAAGTTGATTGAAGAAACTGGAAAAATTGCCGAATCTGTAATCACAGCCCAGGAACTTTTAGGTGATATTAAGCCATTAAGTGAACAAGAAATGGCTCAAAAAAAAGCTGAAGAGGAAAGAAAGAAACAAAAAGAGATATCAGATGTCAGATCTCGGATATCTGGAAGAAATATAGAAGGCGAAATTAAACAAATATCCAATCAAAAGAAACAAGAAGAGGAAGAAAAAGAAAGAAATTTTTTAGAAAATTTAAGGAAACAAAGAGAGGTGGAAAGACAAGAACAAATTGCTAACTATGATGAAATGATGGGAAATTCTAATAAGCATCATAAAGATAAGGGTGGTAATAAAAGAAAAACCCAACAACCAGACCAAAGCCAAATGTCGCAAACAGCTGAGTTTAAGGGTAAAATAGATTAAAAGATGAAACTTTATAATACTTTAGTTAGAGAAAAACAAGAGTTTAAGCCAATAAAAGAAAATAAAGTGGGTATCTATTCATGTGGACCAACAGTTTATTGGAATCAGCATATTGGAAATATGTATGCTTTTTTAAGTTGGGATATTTTAGTTAGAGTTTTAAGGTATTTAGATTATGATGTTACTTGGGTGATGAATATAACTGATGTTGGACACAATACTTCAGATGCTGATAGCGGTGAAGATAAAATGGAAAAAGGGGCAAAAAGAGAAGGTTTAACATCTTGGGAAATTGCTAAGAAATATGAAGAACAATTTATAGATAGTCTAGATAAATTAAACATAATTACTCCTAATTTTTTACCAAAAGCAACTGAGCATATTGAAGAGCAAATTAATTTGGCTAAAAAATTGGAAAAGAGGGGATTTACTTATAAAACTAAAACTGGTTTAGTTTTTGATACTTCAAAATTTTCTGATTATGATAAATTTGCTAATTTGAGATTGGAAGAGCTGGAATCTGGATCACGAGTTGAAGTTGATGAAGATAAAAAAAATCCATGGGATTTTTTGCTTTGGATCACCAATCAACCAAATCATATTATGAAATGGCAAAGTCCTTGGGGTGAAGGTTTTCCAGGTTGGCATTTGGAATGTACTGCTATGTCAACAAAGTATTTAGGTGAAACTTTTGATATTCATACTGGTGGAATTGAACATATTGGGGTTCATCATTCTAATGAAATAGCTCAAGGTTTTGGGGCTTTTGGTCATAATACGGCAAAATTTTGGGTGCATAATGCTTGGTTAACCCTTAAAGAAGGAAAAATGAGTAAATCTTTGGGAAATGTTTATACAATTCAACAGCTTGAAGAGATGGGTTATGATCCTTTATTTTTTAGATATTTGGTTTTGAGTAGTCATTATAGAAATGGTTTAGTTTTTTCTTTGGAGTCTTTGAAAGCAGCTAAAACAGCATTAAATAAATTAAGAAGTTATAAAACGGATCAAATTTCTCAAGTGAATTTAGATTTTAAAAATGAATTTGTTGAGGCCATTTCTAATGATTTAGCAATGCCAGAGGCTATGGCGATAGTTTGGAAGGTGATTAAATCAGATTTAAATCCAGAAGAAAAATGGGCAACTATTTTAGATTTTGATAAGGTTTTAGGATTAAACTTGAGTGAGGTCTCAGATGTTAGTTTTCAGATTTCAGATGAAATTGCTAAATTAATTGAAGATAGGCAAAAAGCTAGAGAGACTAAAAATTGGGCAGAGTCTGACAGGTTGAGGAAAATTATCAAAAATAAGGGTTATCTAGTTGAAGATTTAGGAAATACCTGTAAAATAAGACCAATAAAGTAATTGTCAAATTACGTTCAATATGTTAATCTAATTAGTCCATGAAAGGAAATAAACATCAATATCAAATCATTTTGGTTTTAAGTTTGAAAACCGAAGACAAGGAAAAAGTTTTAAATAAAGCTTATTCTTGGTTAGAAAGTAGAAAAGCAGAGATCTCTAATAAAGATCATATGGGTATTAAAGATTTAGCTTATGAAATAGAAGATAATACTAAGGGTGATTTTTGGGTTTTAGATGTGGATTCTAAAGAATCTTTAAAAGTAAAAGAATTTAATCTTTTGTTAGATAGAGAAACAAATATTATTCGTTATTTAATTTTAAAAAAGTAAGAGGAAAAAACTATGCCAAGTAGATGTCTAAACAGAGTAATGTTAATTGGTAATTTAACTCGTGATCCAGAATTAAGATATACCCCAGCTGGTATGGCTGTGGTTTCTTTTGGTCTGGCTACCAATCGAGTTTGGGTTACTAAACAAGGTGAAAGAAAAGAAGATGCTCAATTTCACCGAATTGTGGCTTGGAATAAACTAGCTGAACTTTGTTCACAACTTTTATCCAAAGGTCGAAGAGTTTATGTTGATGGAAGGATCCAATATAGAGATTTTATGGATCAAGAAAATAACAAAAAACAAATCGCTGAAATTATAATTGATGATATGATAATTCTTGATAATAAAGGTAATGGTGGAGATCATGAAAACAATGTTTCTGGTGATTTAGGTGGTGGTGAAGCTGAACTGCCAATAGTAACAGAAGGTAAAGATACTCCAATTGAAGATATTATTATTCCTGATGATTTAGGAGAAATTCCTGTTACTGAACCCGTTGAGGATAAAAAGGCTGACGAAATGCCTTTTTAAGGAGAAAATATGATTAAAAAAAGCAAAAGAGATAATATATTAGCAGCAAAAAGAAGAGGTCGAGAAAAAGGTTGTTCTTATTGTAAAACAAATACTACTCCTGTTTGGCAAGAATATGAAAAAATGATGGAATTTTTATCGGCTAGATCTAGAATTTTAGGATCTCAATTTAGTGGAGTTTGTTCTAAACATCAAAGAAAATTAGTAAAGGCGATTAAACAAGCTAGACATTTAGCCTTGATGCCTTTTACTACCAAGTAAAACCCCTTTAAAATTTTAAACCCCGCGTTGGCGGGGTTTTTTGGTTATAATTAAAAGATGAGGTTAAAAGATAAATCTATTTGGGTAATTAAATTACCGACTAAGGCTAAAATATTAGTTAAAGTTGGAGATAGAGTTGAGGTTGGGGATAAATTGGCAGTTTTTAATAGTCATAAAGTTGAGACTTTTGATTATAGTGGTAAGTTATTTTCTATAAGTGATGATGTAAGAGAAGATTTAAACAATTCCTTTAAAAATAAAATGGTTAAAATTGGTGATATTTTTTGTACTTTAGGAATTTTTAAAAATAAAGTTTGTTTTCCAGCTACTGGTTTATGTTTAGGTTTAGATGAATTTAGAAACTTAATAATAGAGATGGTTGAAGATGAAAAGAAAGAAATTTTTACACCAGTTGAAGCTAGAGTTAGCAAAATTGAAGAGGGAAAAATGGTTTTAGAATTTAAAGCTAAGGAATATAAAGGGGAGGGTTTGACTGGGTTGAAAGCTTGGGGCCAAGGAAAAATTAAGATTATTGATGAAATTAAGTTTTTGAATTATGAGTTAGATGGTAATGTTTTGTTTACTAGTAATTTAGATAAAGCTTTTTTGTTTAAAGCAATAGTGGTTGGAGTTAAGGCAGTAATAGTCAATGGTAATAAAGATATAAAAGAAGTAGACCTTAAATTGCCTATATTAAGACTGGAAGATCAAATTTGGAATGATTTTATGAAAAATAATCTGGGAAAAGAAAGAAAAATGTTAGTAAACGCCTTGAAGGACAAACTATTATTAGTGTTAGAATAAATGATGAATTTTAAATATATAAGAAATACTTTTGTTATTTTGGCCTTATTATCGGTAGTTTTTGTGGTTGGGTTCAAAATTGGAAAGGATACTGCTGGAGTTATAACAAGTAGCAATAATAAGTTAAATTTATCTTTAATGTGGAAAGTGAAAGATAAATTAAGTCAGACTTTTTTGGAAAAAGACAAGATGATTGATAAAAATATGGAATATGGAGCTATTCAAGGAATGGTAGCGGCTCTTGATGATCCATATACAGTATTTTTACCACCAACTGATAATAAGAGTGCTAATGAGGATTTGGCTGGTCAATTTGGTGGAGTTGGTATTTCTTTGGGATATAAAGATAAGACTTTGGCTGTGGTGTCTCCACTTCCAAAAAGTCCAGCAGAGAAAGCTGGAGTTAAAGCAGGAGATTTAATTTTAAATATAACTGATAAAAATAATAATGTTGATAAAGATACTAACGACATGGCTCTTGATGAGGCAGTTAAATTGATTAGAGGAGAAGTGGGGACTGAGGTGACTTTGAAAATGTTTAGAGAAGGAAAAGTGGCGGCTTATGATGTGGTTTTGAAAAGAGATAATATTGTAGTTCCAAGCATCGAATTAGAATTTAAAGAACAAAATGGTAAAAAGGTGGCTTGGATTAAATTGTATAAGTTTACTGAGACTTTGTTTGATGAATGGCCAGAAAAAGTGGCCGAAATTAATAAAGAAAAAGAAAAAGGGAATTTTGGAGGAATTGTTCTTGATTTAAGAAATAATCCAGGCGGTTTTTTGCAGGCTAGTGTTTTAGTAGCTTCTGATTTTATAAAGAGTGGGACAATTGTGACTCAAGAATCTTCTAATGGAAGGGAAGAAAAATATGATGTCTTGCCAAATATGGGAAATTTATTAAAAGATAAATTGGTGGTTTTAGTGAATGGAGGTTCGGCCTCGGCAGCAGAAATTTTGGCTGGAGCAATTAGAGATTTTAGTCGAGCAAAATTAGTAGGAGAAAAGAGTTTTGGAAAAGGAACAGTCCAACAGCCTGAAGATTTTCCAGATGGTAGTGGACTTCATGTAACGGTTGCTAAATGGCTTTTACCTAGTGGAAAGAATATTCACAAAGAAGGAATAGTACCTGATGTTGAAGTTAAATCTGGAGATGATCCAAAAATTGATTTGCAATTAAATAAAGCAATAGAAGTTTTATTAAAGTAGTTATGAAAGTAAAAAATATTAAGTGGTTAGTAATCGGATTATTTTTGGGATTGTTAGTGATGTTTTTGATTTTTAAATTTGGATTTAAAAAAGAAATTATTAATATTACAAAACAAGAAATTCTTGATGAAGAATCGATGGTTATAAGAGTGGTTGAAAATTCAACTATGAGTGTAGTGACAATTAGAACAGATAGGGATTTAGGGACAGGGTTTATTATTAGTCAAGATGGTTTAATTGTGACTAATAAACATGTGGTAGTTGATTTGGAACCTAAATATAAAGTGGTGATTGGAAAAGATGAAATAGTGGAAGTTAAAAATATTTATAGAGATCCTCTTAATGATTTAGCTATTCTTAAAATCGATAAAACTGGTTTAAAAGCTTTGAATCTAGGTGATTCGGATAAATTAAAAGTGGGGCAAAGTTTGATTGCGATTGGAACAGCTTTAGGTGAATTTAGATCGACAGTAACAACAGGAGTTGTTTCTGGTTTAGGCAGAGGGATTGTGGCTGGTTCTCCAATTGAGGGAATAGAAAAACTTACTAATGTGATTCAAACTGATGCAGCTATTAATCCAGGTAACTCTGGAGGGCCTTTATTTAATTCAGGAGGACAGGTTGTTGGAGTAAATGTGGCTGTGTCACAAAGTGGACAGAATATTGGTTTTGCTTTGCCGATTAATTTAATAAAAGAATCGATTAATATTTTTAAAACAACAGGGGAGTTTGAAAGACCATATTTGGGAGTGGGGTATAAGATGATTTCTAAGGAAGTGGCGGCGAAAAATAAAATAAATTCTGGAGCTTATGTTGAAAGTATTACTGAAAATAGTCCCGCATATAAGGCAAAAATTCAAAAAGGAGATATTATTATTGAAATTGATGGACAAAAATTAACAGAAAGTGATAATGGAGACTTGGTGAAGATTATTAATACAAAAAAGATTGGAGAGATTATCGCATTAAAATATTTTAGAGACAACAAGGAACAAACAGTTTCGGTTAAATTGGAAAAAAGACAATAAATTATTTATTTTCTTTAGTTGTTTGGTCGAGGACGGTGAGCTCGAGAAATAGATCGTCGAGATTGCCTTGCATTATAGAATCAAGATTGTTGAAAGATTTGTCGATGCGATGATCTTTAACCTGATTTCGAGGATAATTATAGGTACGAATTTTATCAGCTCGAGTTGATTGACTAATATTAGAACGTCCAGCTGAGACTTGAGAAGCTTTTTTTTCTTCTTCCATTTGATAAAGTTTATTTTTAAGTAATTCAAGTGCAATTTCTCGATTTTGTTGCTGAAATCGTTCAGTTCGGACATCAAACATTAATCCAGTTGGTTTGTGAACTAAGTGAATAGCAGTGGAAACCTTGTTGACGTTTTGACCACCATTGCCTCCAGCGCGACAAGCAGTGATGGTAACATCTTCCATTCTAAAATTGACCTCTTTAGAATTGATTTTGGGCATGACAGCGATAGAAGCGGTTGATGTCTGAATTCGACCTCTTTTTTCGGTTTCGGGAACTCGTTGAACACGATGAGTACCAGCTTCATATTTTAATTGGTTATAAGCATCAAAACCGGAGATTTGGATAATAAAACCGTCAATTTGATTGACTTTCCAACCAACTTTACTACTATAACGAATATACATATTCATCAGATCTTGAGCCCAAAGAGTAGCTTCCTGACCGCCAGGACCTGGGTGAAACTCCATAATAGCAACATTCGGATTGATAGTAGGCATGTGGGGCGAAAAATCTAGTTTAATTTTTTAGATTTTTTTTAATTGCTTTAGCAGCAGTGTATTTTTTACCTTGACTAACTTTTTCGTTAAATTTATCAATTCTTCCTTTGATGTCGACGAATTTTTGTTGACCAGTGAAGAAAGGATGACATTTAGAACAAACTTCAACGTCGATTTTTTCTAAAGTTGAGCCAGTAGTAAATTTGTTGCCACAGGCACAAGTGACTTGGCAGTTATCAAAATATTGAGGATGGATTCCTTGTTTCATAGGGTTTATTATAACAGAGAGATAGGTTTATTGCAGTATTTTAATTAATTCTTTAAAATTGACTGATTTTTGTTCTGTGGTGGTTAGATTTTTGAGCGTAATTTGGTTATTTTTAGCTTCGTCGGTGCCAATAATGGCTAAATAGGGAATATTTAATGAAGTGGCATATTTAATTTGTTTACCGAGTTTTTCATTTTCTGGATAGACAGTAGAAGCAATATTCTGGTCTCGAAGATTAGAAACTAGATTTAAAATGTTAGTTTCAGTCTCTTCGCCAAAATTAGCAACTAATATTTTTGTTTTTGATTGAGTGGATTCTGGAAGAAGATTGAGTTCTTGAATAACGTCGACAACTCTTTCAAAACCAAAAGAGAAACCGACAGCTGGGGTATTTGGACCACCAAGATTGGCAATTAGATTATCGTAGCGACCACCACCGCCAATAGCACCAATTTTGGATTCACTAACACTAATTTCAAAAAAAGTG
>JAQVSI010000033.1 GCA_028700625.1 Candidatus Shapirobacteria bacterium | reverse complement strand
AAAAAATATAACTCAACTCGACACTGTGGTCGGACGAGGCGGCATGATTCCTCCAGTTGTTTCTGGAACTTACCAAATAAATGAAAAAATGATCGACGATTTAACCAATCATCCTTTAGCCAACCATGCTTCTAATTTAGGAGCTCCACTTGCCAAAAAAATTGCTAAAGATTTTGGAATCGAAGATAAAGCTTTTATTGTCGACCCAGTTACTACCGACGAAATCGAAGCCAAACATAAAATTACTGGTATTCCCGAAATTAAGCGTTATGCTGGCTGGCATGCTTTAAACCAAAAAGCAGTTTGTCGTGAATATGCCGCTTCAATTGGCAAAAAATATGAAAATTTAAATCTTATTGTCGCTCATATCGGTGGTGGTGCTTCTTTTGGTGCTCATAAAAAAGGTAAAACTATTAATGTTACCAATGCTCTTGCCGGTGAAGGCCCGATGAGTCCAGAACGCTCTGGTCAAATCCCAGCTCAAGGATTAGTTGAACTTTGTTTTTCAGGCAAACATACTAAAGATGAAATTCTTTATAAAATTCTCGGTGGCGGTGGTCTTTTTGCACTTCTTGGAACCAAAGATTTAAAAGATTTAGAAATTAAATATCCATCCTTAGATAAGGATAAAAAAGATGTCGTCGACGAAATGCTTGCTGGTTTTTCTCGCTATATTTGTTCTTTAATTCCCGATTTTGAAGGAGAACAAATTGATCAAATTTTATTGACTGGTGGTGTCGTTCGTTGGCCATTAGTAGTCGAGTCTATTAAAAAAGATCTTGCAGCTCTAAATATTGGTATTACTGTCTATCCAGGTGAATTTGAACTTGAAGCTCTTCGCGACGGTGCCATCCGTGTTTTAAGTGGAAAAGAAACAGCCAAAGAATATTAATTACCAATTTATTGGTTCTTTATCTTTAAAAATCAAATAAGTATTAGTTTGGGAAAATGGTTTTGATCCAAAAAATCCATTATGA
Source organism: Candidatus Shapirobacteria bacterium (assembly GCA_028700625.1). Taxonomy (GTDB): domain Bacteria; phylum Patescibacteriota; class Microgenomatia; order UBA12405; family UBA12405; genus WARW01. The sequence goes on along the minus strand of JAQVSI010000033.1, from coordinate 3,840 downwards.
GCGGAAAGAGGGGAAGGATGTGCAGATTTAATTACTAAATGTTTCGATTCATCAATTACTGACCCTTTCTTTTGAGCATAATTTCCCCACAAAATAAAAACTAAATTTTCTTTTTGTTCGGACAATATTTTTATTACTGCATCAGTAAAATCTTCCCAACCTTTTTTTTGATGAGATCCAGCCATATTGGCTTTAACTGTCAAAGTTGCATTCAACATCAACACTCCTTGCTTGGCCCAGTTTTCCAAATTCCCATTTTTATTAATCGATTTCTGTCTCAAATCTTTTTCAATTTCTTTATAAATATTTATCAAAGATGGTGGCATTTTCACTTCATCATTTACAGAAAAAGCCAACCCATTGGCCTGGTTTTCTCCATGATATGGATCCTGACCCAAAATTACCACTTTAACTTTATCAAAGGGTGTTAGTTCAAAAGCATTAAAAATAAATTTTGCCGGCGGATAAACTGTTGATTTTTTATATTCATCTTTTACAAATTCCACCAAGTCAGCAAAATATTTCTCATCAAATTCTTTTTGCAACACCTTTTTCCAACTTTCTTCAATCTTCACATCCATATATTATTTTACACGATTTGAACAAATTCAATTTTGTGACTCCAGTGGGAGTCGAACCCACGATTGCCTGGATGAAAACCAGGAGTCCTAACCACTAGACGATGGAGCCATTTTGTAGCAAAGGTATTTTACCAACATAAACCTAAACTTTCCACATTTAAATTGATAAAATATCCTAATGATCTATATTTTCCATGGTGACAATCAACTTGAAAGCCGAAAAGCCTTTAGTGATCACCTAGATCAAATCAAAGACGCCGATATTCTTCGACTAGATTCGAAAAATATTGAAGTTGATAAAGTAAATTTATTTCTCCAAGAATCATCACTTTTTAACATTAAAAAAGTTCTAAGCATCAGTAATTTGTTTTCCACCAATAAAGCCATTATCGATCAAATAAATAAATTAATTAATCAAATCGAAACAATAGATGTTGTTATTTGGCAAGACAAGACTCTCAGTCCAACTCAATTAAAAATCTTCAAAAACTCTCAAGTTAAAATTTTTCCTCTAGACAATAAATTATTTGCCTGTTTGAACGCCATTAAACCCAAAAACCTAATCAAAATTATTCCTCTTTATCATCAAGTTTTAGATTTAGGACTCTACGATCTTTTCCTTTATTTTTTGAAAAATAATTTTCGAAAACAACTAACTTCTTACCCTAAATTCGATCAACAAATCGTCAAAAGATTTTATCTTCAATTAATTGAACTAGATTTTAAAAACAAAACAGGGGAATTAAGTATTCCTAAAGAGCTGGCGTTAGAAAGAATTTTAACAAACTTAACTAAATAAAATTGACATCCTATATTATATATAATAGTAGTGTGATTTGATTTGTTATAGTTTGTTATTATTTATATCATTAACACCTATCTAAATTTACCCTAAAATAAGGCAATAGTTTAAAAACATACTTATTTAGCACTCAAACAACAAGACTGCTAAATACACACCTAATATACACATAATCCTATAATATGAAAGATGCTCTTTCTTTTTATCCAATAAATCTGTATTATTTTATATATGAATAATAAAAACATTTTATGGTTTAATGAAATTCACTTTGAAGATGTGGCTTTAGTCGGCGGAAAAGGTGCAAATCTAGGTGAAATGTACAACTTAGGAATCCCTGTCCCAAATGGTTACGTTGTTTCTATTAATGCTTATTTTGAATTTATTAAAGAAAATAATCTCAGGCCAAAAATTGAGAATATTTTAAAAACTACAGATGTCGATCAGCCAGATCAACTTGAGGATGCTTCAAAAAGAATAAGGTCTCTTATGAAAAAAAGCCCAATCAATAATAAAACTTCCATTGAAATTATGAAGGCTTACAAAAAACTTTCTGGCTTTGGTGGATTAAAAGATGTTCCAGTCGCTGTTCGCACCTCGGCTACTGCCGAAGATACTGCTGATGCCTCTTTTGCTGGTCAAGGAGATACTTTTTTGAATGTTAGTGGTGAGACTAATGTTCTTAACCGGGTTCGCGATTGCTGGTCTAGTCTTTTCACTTCAAGATCTATTTTTTATCAAGTAAAAAAACACTACAATCATTTCAAAATTGGAGTTGCTGTTCCTGTTCAAAAACTAATTGATTCAGAAATTTCTGGTATATGTTTCACTGCTAATCCTGTTACTAATGAAAAAAATCAAATCATAATTGAAACCGTTTGGGGTTTAGGTGAATATATAGTTCAAGGTGTAATTACTCCAAATCAACATATCATCGACAAAAATAATTGGAAAATAATTTCTGAAAATCATGTTGAGCAAAAAACCCAATTAATCAGATCTAAAACCCATGAAACCAATGAAGTAATTGTTCCCAAGACTAAACAAAATAAAAAGAAAATAGATTCAGCTATGGCTATAAAAATAGCCAAAATTGGCCAAAAACTCCATAATCATTATGGTAAACCACAAGATATTGAATTTGCCATTGACAGAGGAAAACTCTATATTGTTCAAACCCGTCCCATTACAACTGTCGTTTCCAATCAAAAAACTCTTGATAATCAATCCAATAAAATAAATCAAAAACCAGATTTAACTGGTGAACAAGCCAGCCCTGGAATTGCCAGCGGTGTTGTCATTATCATCAATAACCCTAAAGAAATTAATCGTGCTCAAAAAGGACAAATTTTAGTCACTTCAATGACAACTCCAGATTTTGTACCCGCCATGAAAAAAGTTAATGGCATTATTACCGACAAAGGTGGCCAAACTTCTCACGCCGCCATTGTTAGTCGAGAATTAGGCGTTCCTTGTGTGGTCGGTAGTAAAATTGCTACAAAGATGTTTAAAGAAGGCGATATCGTCACAATAAATGGAACTACTGGCGAAATATGGAAAGGGGATTTAGTCAATAAAAATGCTCCTGTAACAAAAAAACAAGAATCTACAAAAAAAACTGCTACAAAAATTTATGTCAATCTTGGCGAACCAGATTTAGCTGAAACTATTTCTAAAAGAAATGTTGATGGTATTGGTCTTCTTAGAGCTGAGTTTATGTTGGCTAATATCGGAGTCCATCCAAAAAGAATTATTGCCGAAGGTAAGGAAAAAGAATACATAAATAAACTTGCCAAGGAAATGCTCAAATTTTGTAAAAGTTTTAGCCCTCGTCCTGTTGTTTATCGAGCCACTGATTTTAAAACGAATGAATATCGATTTTTAAAATGGGGGAAATTATATGAACCAGAAGAACCAAATCCTTTAATGGGTTTTCGTGGCGCTTCTCGTTACATCAGTTCTCCAGATGTTTTTTACATGGAGCTTGAAGCTATTAAGCAAGTTCGAAATAAATATGGCTATAAAAATCTTTGGTTAATGATTCCTTTTGTTAGAACTCCACACGAACTCTCTGAGGTTAAAAAAATAGTCACCAGCGCTGGACTAATAAGATCTCCTTCTTTCAAATTTTTAATGATGGCAGAAATTCCTAGTAATGTAATTTTATTAGATAAATTTATAGATGTTGGTATCGATGGAATTTCCATTGGAAGTAATGACTTAACAATGCTAACCCTTGGGCTCGATCGTGACAATTCAGAAGTTGCTAAAAACTTCAATGAATTAGATCCAGCCGTTCTTTGGTCTCTAAAAAGATTAATTACCAAATCAAAAAAACGAGGTATTTTATGTTCAATTTGTGGACAAGCTCCAAGTAACTGTCCGGAGTTAGTTGAAAAATTAGTTAAATGGGGAGTCACTAGTATCTCTGTCAGTCCAGATGCTATCGATGCTACT
>JAQVSI010000014.1 GCA_028700625.1 Candidatus Shapirobacteria bacterium | reverse complement strand
ATCGCCAGTGCAAGCTTTGACAATTTGATAAGGCAATTCTAATTCTTGCATTAATTCTTCTTCGTTGGCTAACATTTCCAGACACATAGCATCAGAAATTTTGTAATCTGGCAGGGTGAAAATATTCATTTCAACTTTATTAAAAAAATGAACACGAAGCATACCTTTCATGTCTTTCCCATAAGTACCGGCTTCTCGCCTAAAACAAGGAGAAAAATTGACGTATTTAATTGGGAAAGATTTAGGATCTAAAATTTCATCCATATGATATGGAACAACTGAATGCTCCGAACTGCTGATGAAAATTAAATCGTCTTCTGGAATTGAATAAGCGGCATTAAATAAATTTTTATTACTAGTGTAACCACATTTCCATTCTGTTTCACTTTTAACCATAACTGGAGGGATCATGCCAATGAAACCTTTTTGAGCTAATTTATTGAAAGCATAAAACATAACAGCCATTTCCAAAATAGCGCCTTGACCTTTGAAATAACCAAAACGAGAACCGGAAATTTGGGCTGCTTTTTTAATATCTATAATATCTAATTTTTCACCAAGATCGGCATGATCGAGTGGTTGAAAATCGAATTTTGGAATTTTTCCAACAGTTTTATAAATGACATTTTCATTTTCATCTTTACCAACAGGAACGTCGTCTGCTGGAATATTGGGGATTTCTTCTAGAATAGAATTTTGTTTATCTTCTACTTCTTTTAATTTAATTTCTAAATCTTTTAATTCGTCTTTAAAAACAGAAGCTTCTTTTATTTGTTCTTCGGTTGGTTTACCTTTAAAGGTTCTACTCAAAGCATTTTGTTTTGAACGAAAATCTTCAACTTGAAGAAGAATTTCTCGGCGGTTTTTATCGAAAGCTAAAACTTGATCAGCAAGGGAAGGATCTTTCTGGCGATTTATAAGCGCAGTCTTAATTAATTCTGGCTGTTGTCTTAATAAATTAACATCGATCATTTGATGATTTTATTGTAGCAAAAAGAAAAGAAAATAAATCCCGTAATTTCATCGCAAATAAAAAACCCACCTCTAACTCATCCCTTGACAAGGAGGGGATTATTTAATTTGTTTATACATTAAAATTGCATCAACAAATTTTTTCCCATGTTTTAGGCCATTTGGCAAACGACCATATTTGATAAAACCCATTTTTTTGTATAAATTTTGAGCTATTGAATTATCTCCAAAAACTTCTAATTCAATTATTTTTAATTGCTTAATTTTTTTAATTGATTCTTTGATTACTAACTCCATTAAAGTTTTACCTATTCCTTCACCTCGATAATCAATATCGACTGTTATTCCAAAAGATCCAATATGTTTTTTAACTAAATTCTTTAATGTAATTTCCGAAGAAGCAACGAGTTTATTGTCAATAAATGCCATAATAAAAACACATTCATCTTTAGTAATTAATTCTATTTTCTCTTTTAGCCATTTAATTTCTTCTTCCAAGGTTTGTTGCTCTCCTTGAAAGGTTATAAAACTTTTTTCAGCGGAAATTTTATTGATATAGTTTTTTAAAATTTCAGCATCGGCAATAGTTGGATAACGAAAAGAAACTGTTTTACCTGTTTTGGTTGTAGCGGTGTGGATTATTTTATTGTTCATTTGGATTAATTATAATCCAAAATTATTCTTCTTTTCTCATTGAAGGGAATAAGATGACGTCTTTGATGGTGGCGGAGTCGGTGACAAGTTGAACAAAACGATCAACACCCATCCCCCAACCAGCTGTTGGTGGCATGCCATACTCAAGGGCACGGATATAGTCTGAATCAAATTGAGAGGCAATTTTAGAACCTTGATCGGCTAATTTTTGTTCTGCTAACCAACGATTACTTTGATCTTCTGGGTCATTTAATTCATTATAAGCTTTTAAAAATTCGATGCCACAGGCGAGTAATTGAAAAGAAGCAATTTTGGTTGGATCATTTTCTTTTCTTTTTGCCAAAGCAATCATTTCGGCTGGATAATCCATAATAAAGGTTGGTTCAATAATTTCTGGACGAACATATTCTTTATAGAGGGCGTCGAAATAAGCGCCAAGACCATAGACACCCTTTAAATCTAATTTCAAATTTCCAATTTCTAATGCTTTTTTAAATTCTTCTTCAGTTTTGATTTCGTCAATATTAATTTTTGTTTTTTCTAGAATGGCATCTTTGAAAGTTAAGCGTTTGATTGGTTTGGAAAAATCAAGATCAGTTCCTTGGAAAGAAATTTTAAGAGTTTTTCTAGTTTTCATTAATAAATGTTTGATTAAATCTTGGGTAAAATTCATTAAAACTTCATAATCAACATAAGCCCAATAAAATTCAATTTGAGTAAATTCGGGGTTGTGAAAACGAGAAACACTTTCGTTTCTAAAATCACGACTGACTTCATAAACTTTTTCAAAACCACCAACAATAAGGCGTTTTAAATATAATTCATCAGAGATTCTAAGATACATATCCATTTCTAATTCATTGTGATGAGTGACAAAAGGCTTAGCAGAAGCACCACCATAAACTGGTTGAAGTATTGGGGTTTCTACTTCCATAAAACCATGATCATCGAGAAAATGTCTCATTTCGGATAAAACTTTTGTCCTGGTTTCAAAAACTTGTCGAGATTTTGGATTAACAATTAAATCAACATAACGTTGGCGATAGCAATCTTCTTGATCTTTTAAACAATGAAATTTTTCTGGAAGTGGACGAATATTTTTGGATAAAATTTGAAATTCTTGGACATCGATAGTAATTTCACCAGCAATAGTTTTAAATATTTTTCCAGAGATAGAAACGATATCACCTAAATCTAAAAGTTTAGTGTTGGCCATTTTGTCGGCTAGGGTTTTTTCTTGAAAGAAAAGTTGAATTTTCCCGGTTTGATCTTGAAGATCAGCAAACATAATTTTGCCGTGACCACGAAGAGACATAATGCGACCAGCAGTAATAACCTGTTGATCTATTTTTTCCTTAGCTTGTGAAGTATTTAATTTGTTCTCAAGATTTGGTTGAGGATAAATATTTGGAGTAAGATTTTTTAATTTGGCAAGTTTATCTTGTCTTTGTCTTTGAAGTTCGTTTAATTTTAGATCGACCATAGTCAATTTTACTACATTAACCAATCGAAACAATTTTATAGATTATTTTTCCAGCAGGAGCATTAACTTCAACTTGTTCACCAATTTTTTTACCTAAAAGAGCTAATCCGAGTGGTGATTGATCTGAAATTTTATTTTCTTTAGGATCAGCCTCGAGATGATTAACTATGTCAAATTCTTTTATTAATTTACTGGAGATCTTTACCTTGACTTTGCAACCAACCTTAATAAAATCGTCCTTGGCACAGTCACCGCTAATTATTTCAACATTTTCCAAAACAAGTTCTAAAGAGTCTATTTTTTCATTGACAACTTCTAACTCATCTTTTAATTGACTAGCAAGACTATCTTCACCTGATTCATCTGGCTGAGCAACATCTTCAATTTGAGTAATCAAATGCTCTTGCCTTTTTTTAAGATCAACCAATTGCTCAGATAAATTATCATAACTTTCTTGTGTCAATAAATTTTTTTGGCTCATTATTTTTTTTAATAAAATAAATCCCCTGTTTTATTCCAGGGGTTTTTTGATTAATGAGGTATATGTTAGAGCAAATACTTTTCTTTGTCAAATGTTTATGAGTACAATAGAGTATGTTAGATTTTTTTAGATTAGTACCCAAAAAAAGAACTGTTAAGATTAAGACTAAAAATGGGATTATTTTTCATAATCCATCTGGAAACAAAAAATATTTTTTCTACATCGGTACTTTTATTTTTTTGATAGCAATTGGGTATTCTTGTTATTTATATTGGCCATTAACAAAATCCATTATCAGTTATAACAATCATAAAAGTTTAATAACAGTTGGAATAGTCGAAACAGTAAATAAGGTACAAGTTCCAATAGAGGAATTTTCAATAACAATTCCTAAGATCAATGCTTTTGCAAAAATAGAAAGAAATGTCTCTCCTTTTGATAAAAAAGAATATTTGCCGATTTTAGAAAAAGAGATAGTAGCTCATGCTAAAAATACTTCTCTTCCAGGACAAAAGAATAATGCTGTTTATCTTTTTGCTCACTCGACAAACCAAGGAATCCAAATGGTAAGAAAAAATTCAATTTTTTATTTACTAGGAGAATTGAAAAATAGTGATCAAATTTTAATTAATTACAATGGAGAGGTTTATAAATATAGGGTATACAACCAAAAAGTAGTTAATGCTAGTGAAGTTGAATATTTAAATTACAAAGAAGAAGGAAAAGAAATACTAATCTTACAAACATGTTGGCCTCTTGGAACTGATTGGAAAAGATTATTAGTATTTGCCGAAAGAATCTAATTTTTTGTTATAATCAGTATCAGATGCCGATAGAATTATCATTAAATCAAATTTCTTGGACTGATTTAGAAAAACACGTTGATGAAGGAGGTTTTAACAAAGAACTGATTAAAAAATGTTACGATTTTGCTGAAAAAGCCCACTTTGGACAAAAAAGAGATTCTGGGCAACCTTACATTACTCACCCTGCTTGGATTGCCAAAGTTGCCATGCAATTACACATTGGAGAAGAGGCTGTTTTAGCGGCTCTACTTCATGATTGTGTTGAAGATACTGATGTAACCATAGATAATATAGCTAATGAATTTGGAGACGAAGTGGCTTTGTTGGTTTCAGGTTTGACTGAGGTAGCAAAAAAGACTAAAGGAATTGAAATGAACCAAGACAATATAGAGCTTTTTAGAAGATTTTTATTTTCTTCGGTTAACGATGTTAGAGTTTTAATTTTGAGATTGATAGATAAACTTCATAATGGTTTGACATTAAAGTATATTTCGCCTGAAAGACAATTAAAATATGCTAAAAATATTCTAAGAGTTTACGGCCCAGTGGCAGAATATGTAGGATTACATTTCTTTAAAAAAATGGTCGAAGATATTGCCTTTCAAGTCGTTTATCCAAAAGAAGCTGAAAATTTAAAAAAAATAATTGAATCTAACCGTAAAAATGAAATAAAAGCCTTAGCTTTGGTTAACAATGATTTGGTTCAATTATTAAAAATAAATAATATAAATGAAGCGATTGTTGAAGGTAGAATAAAAAGTCTTTACAGTACTTTTTTGAAAGCACAGAAAAAGGGAATAGACAGGATTAAAGACAGAGTGGCTTTGAGAATTTTAACCGAGAATGTGGCTGATTGTTATAATATTTTGGGACTATTACACGCTAAATATAAATATTTAGAAGATGAATTTGTGGATTATATTGCTAATCCAAAACCAAATGGTTATAGAACAATTCAAACTGCTATTATTTGGAAAGATAAATTGACAGTAGAAATTCAAATTAAGACAAAAGAAATGCATGAATTTAATGAATTTGGGCCAGCTTCTCATATAGCCTATAAATTAGGAACAGAAACTACTGGTGGTAGTCGAGGAATGGGTTGGATAAGAGATTTAGTTAAATGGCAAAAAAATGATAAAGATATAACTAATTATCGATTAAATGTATTAACTGATTGTGTTTATGTTTTTACTCCTAAAGGTGACACTATTCAATTAGATTCTAAAAGTACTGGTTTAGATTTTGCTTATAGAATACATACTGAAGTAGGTGATCATTGTAATGGAATTAAAATAAATGGAAAAATGGCAAAATTAGATACTGAGCTTAAAACTGGAGATGTAGTGGAGGTTTTGATGAATAAAAAATTAAACGTCAACAAAAACTGGTTGGAGATAGCCAAGAATCAGTGGGTTAAGGGACATATCAGAAAAATAACTAATATTGACGAAGAAGAAGAAAATTGATATAATTATATTATAGGTTTAAAATAAAAAAATGACAAAAACTGAATATCCAACTCAAATATCCATATCAGATTGTATTAATCATCCATTAAGTAGTCATCAAAATAGTATAGAGACTGGAAACGATGATGTTATTTTAATAATGCCAAATGGAGAAAAGGGATATAGAACTGATGATCCTGGCGAGGCTTATAAGCCTAAACCGGAAACATTTAATTATTTATTAGAACAAACACCAGAAAAATTAAGAAAAGTATTGACTAAAGGAACGTTAGTTCAAAAAATTAATGATTTGGGTCGTTTTAGACGTGGTTTTATTCAAAATGAAGGATCAATAGTAAAAAGAATATCAAATAAAGGAGAAATACCCGTAATAGATAAAAAATTGACACAATATATGGCCTTAATAGAAATTAAATATGGATATAGAGATAAGAAAAGTGGAGAATGGATATCGTATTTAATTAAACCAGGTGAAATTTTTGAATCACCAAGAAATGGTGAAATCAAAAAATAAATTAATTAAAAAAAGTTGATTTTTTAATTAATCTTTTACGATAATGGTTGGCAAAACGATGGGATTCATCTCGAATTTGCTGAAGAAGATGGAGAGAAGGGGAGTTTTTTGATAATTTAATTTCTTGCCACGAATCCCCTGTTTTAATAACTATTATTTCCTCTTTTTTAGCTAAACCAATAATAGGAATATTACAAATTGAGGTAGCAGCGGAAACTTGAGGCTTACCTCCATCAACTAAAATAAAATCTGGAAATTTCCATTCTTTATGTTTTAAACGACGGTAAATAATTTCCTTAATCATAAACTGATCATCTGGAGTAACTTTGGAATTTATTTTGAATTGACGATATTCATTTTTATCAATTTTTCCATTTTGAAAAACAGTCATAGAGCCAACGAAATATTTATTGCCAAGATTAGAAATATCATAAGCTTCAAAACGATTTATACTTTTTAGTTTTGGAAAATAAGGAGACAAAATAGTTTTTAAATCACGAAGAGATTTACTAATTTGATCTTCTTGGAGATCAACTTTTTGATATAAGTTATTTAAATTTCGCCAACCAGAAATGACATAATTTAGAGCAGTAATTTGATTTCTTCTGGTTTTAGCCATCTCAAAATTTTCTGATTTAGAAAAAGAAAGCATTTCTTTGTTTAATTTAGAAATTAATCTGGAAAAATTACCATTCAAAATATTTTTAATTCTAATAATATTTTTTTTGTATTCTTTAAGATCTGGATTGGGGCCCGGACATAAATTTAAGTGGCAATATAGACACTTTTTAGAACCGTGATGAGATGAATAAAAGGGAAAAATAATTCTAATTGTTTTTAATAGATTTTTAACAGCAGAGCTATCGGGAAATGGACCAAAAAAAGTAGAATCTGAATTTAAATTGGACCTAAAAGCCGATTTGATTAAAGGAATTTTATCTTTGGAAATAGTGATGTAGATATAACTCTTATCATCTTTTAATTGAGAATTATATTTTGGTCTGTATTGTTTAATAAGACTGGATTCTAAAACCAAGGCTTCTATTTCTGATCCAACAACTCGAAAATCAATTTTGTTAATCTGAGAAACTAATTGTTTAGTTTTATAACCTAAGGCCTCGTCACTTTTAAAATATTGAGTGACTCTTTTTTTTAAATTTATGGCTTTACCAACATAGATTATTTTATTGTCAGAATTTTTGTAGATATAGACACCTGGAGATGATGGAATTGATTTTAAATCGAACATTTTTTAAGATATTGACCAGTGTAACTTCTAGGACAATTAATTATGTCTTCAACCGTACCAACAGCCAAGACTTCCCCTCCTTTTTCTCCGCCTTCTGGACCAAGATCAATAATCCAATCTGAATTTTTTATGACATCTAGATTATGCTCAATCAAAACAACAGTATTACCTTTGTCAACCAACTGACGAAGAACTTTAATTAATTTATCAACGTCATAGAAATGGAGACCGGTGGTTGGTTCATCGAGAATATAGAGCATCTTGCCTTCAAATTTTTTAACCAATTCACGGCTTACTTTTAAACGTTGAGACTCCCCTCCCGAAAGAGTATTTGAAGGTTGACCAAGTTCAAGATAACCGAGACCAACTTCTTGAATGGTGGTTAATTTTCTTTTAAGACTGTTAATATTTTTAAAGAATTCTAAAGCTTCGTCGACAGTCATTTTTAAAATTTCAGAAATATTTTTACCTTTATAATCAACCTCAAGAGTTTCTTCTTTAAATCTACTGCCATGACATTCGTCACAAGTGACATATATATCTGATAAAAATTGCATTTCAATCTTAATTTGTCCTTGACCTTCGCAAACTGGACAACGACCATCTTTAACATTAAAAGAAAAACGACTTTGACTGTAACCTCTCAATTTAGCCTCCATGGTTTGAGCCATTAAAGCTCGGATATCATCAAAAACTTTAGTGTAAGTGGCAGGATTACTGCGAGGAGTACGACCTATTGGAGATTGATCGACCAATAAAACATCAGAAATATTTTCACAGCCAGTAATTTTATCAAATTGACCCATTGTTCCATAATAAGCACCAAGAGTAGCTTTGCGAACGCCACCATAAAGAGTGTCATGAATTAAAGTTGATTTACCAGAACCAGAAACTCCAGTGATACAAATTAATTTATTTAAAGGAAAATCAACATTAATATTTTTTAGATTCCATTGTTTGGCTCCAATTATAGATAATTTGTTATTTTTTTCAATTATTACTTGGTTATTATTTGATTCAATTTTTAGTTTACCTGATAAATATTTACCAGTTAGAGATTTTTTATTATTTTTTATATCTTCTAATGAACCTTGAGCAATGACTTCTCCGCCATTTTTGCCTGCATATAGGCCAAAATCAACTATGTGGTCAGCGTTTTTAATAACATCTTCATCGTGTTCAACTACAACTACAGTATTACCTAATTCTTTTAATTTTTTAAGAGTACCAATGAGACGATCATTGTCGCGAGAATGAAGGCCAATTGTTGGTTCATCGAGAATATATAAAACTCCGGTTAAGCCTGTGCCAATTTGGCTGGCAAGACGAATACGTTGAGATTCTCCGCTGGAGAGAGTCCCCGCTTCACGATCAAGACTTAAATAGTCAAGACCAACTGCTAATAAAAATTCAAGCCTAGCAGAGAGTTCTTTTTTTATTGGAATAACTATTTCTTTTTCTTTGTTTTGCAAAAGTTCTGAATCTAGATTATTAATCCATGTTTCAAGTTTTTCAATTGAAAGTTGAGAAATTTCGTAAATGTTTTTATCTAAAACTGTGATTGATAAAGCTTCAGAATTGAGACGAGAACCGTGACAAACTGAGCATTCTTCTTTAATCATAAGTTTTTCTAATTCTTCTCGAACCACATCACTTTGGGAAGTAATATAACGACCTTCAAGCATTTTGGCTTTCCATTCAGGAAATTTAGACCTATCAATTTGAAATTTAGAGCCTAAACCTTTACATTCTAGACAAGCACCCTCTGGAGAATTAAAAGAAAAAAGACGAGGTTCAATTTCAGGAAGTGAAATATTACAGATAGGACAGGCATAATTTTCAGAATAAAGGGTGTCTGACATTTCTTTAGGACTGTCTGGAAAAGAAAAACCTGGATCTTTAACTTCTGAAACAATTACTAAACCGTTGGATAGCTTCATAGCTTGGTCTATGTCATCGATTAAACGATCATAAACAGCTTTTTCATCTTTTAAAGTGTCTTTGTTAATAGAAAGACGATCGATAACAGCATCGATGTTGTGTTTATTGGTTTTAGCAATACCAAAATCTGAATAAAGATCGATAATATGGTTATCGACTCGAATCCATTTATATCCCTGTTTTCTTAAGTTTTCGATTAAACCATGAAAATCTCCTGTTTTATCCCTAACAATAGGAGCTAAAACTAGAATTCGATAAATATTTAAACCATGAGTATTGGGACGAGCAATATTTAAAATTTGAGTAACTATTTGTTTACTGGTTTGAGGGGCAACTTCACGACCACAATTTGGACAATGAGGATGACCAACCCTGGCAAAAAGCAAACGGAGATAATCATAAATTTCAGTGACAGTGCCAACAGTGGAACGAGGATTGTGAGAAATGGCTTTTTGATTGATAGCAATCGACGGAGAAAGACCTTCAATTAAATCAACATCAGGACGCTTCATATTGCCTAGAAATTGGCGAGCATAGGAAGAAAGGCTTTCAACGTATCTTCTCTGGCCTTCGGCAAAAAGAGTGTCAAAAGCCATAGAAGATTTACCAGAACCAGAAACCCCAGTAAACACAGTTAGTTTATTTTTAGGAAACTCAAAGGAAACGTTTTTTAGATTGTTTTCTCTGGCTCCTTTAACAATTATTTTATCGATCATAATTTTTCTAGCTCCATGATTTTATCTCTAATTTTAATGGCTTCTTCAAAATCTAAAGTGAAAGCTAAATTGCGCATTTGTTTTCTTAAATCTTTGATGTGTTTTATTTTTTGAGCTGGAGTTAGAGATGAAACATCAATTTTAAACCATTCTGGTTTAGTTTCAGTTTTAATCATCTCAATAATTTGAGGACGAATAGATTTTACCACTGATTTGGGAGTAATGTTATTATCTTGATTAAATTTTATTTGAATAAGACGACGACGATTAACTTCTTTTATAGCTTCATCCATAGCATCAGAAACTGAATCGGCATACAAAATTACTTGACCATCAAGATGACGAGAAGCTCGACCCATAATTTGAATTAGAGAAGATTTGGAACGCAAAAATCCCTGTTGATCTGCATCTAAAATAGCAACCAAGCTGACTTCGGGTAAATCAAGACCTTCGCGCAAAAGATTAATACCAACTAAAACGTCAAATTTTCCAGAACGCAAATTGTCTAAGATATTGGATCTTTCTAGGGTAACTATATCTGAATGAAGATAAGCAACTTTTAAATCGGTGCCTGTTTTTTCTGGATCGGACAAATAATTAGATAGGTCTTCAGCCATTCTTTTAGTTAAAGTAACCACCAAAACTCTTTCTTTTTTAATAACTCTTTTTTTAATTTCTTCAATTAAATCTGGAATTTGATTTTTACTTGGCTTGATTGTGATTGAAGGATCAACTAAACCAGTTGGACGAATGATTTGTTCAATAATATTATTTTTAGAATCTTCAATTTCATATTTTGAAGGAGTAGCAGAAACGTAAATAACTTTAGAAATCCTAGAATTAAACTCCTCAAATTTTAAAGGTCGATTGTCGAGAGCAGATGGAAGTCTAAAACCAAAATCAACTAAATTAGTTTTGCGGGCAAAATCACCGGCATACATACCACCAATTTGAGGAATAGTAACGTGAGATTCGTCGATAACTGTTAAAAAATTATCGCCCCAAAGATGGCGAAAATAATCGACTAAACTGTAAGGAGGATCGCCTGGTTTTCGGTTTTTGTCAAAATAAATAGAATAATTTTCAATACCATTTATATAACCAGTTTCTTGAAGCATTTCTAAATCATATTCAACTCGCTGCTCAATTCGATGAGCTTCTAAAATTTTCCCTTGTTTTTTAAACATCGCGACTTGTTTGGTACAGTCTGTTCGGATCTTGTCAAAAATTTCGGGTAAATTTTTACTACCACTAACGTATTGCTTGGCAGGAAAAAGTTTATAATCGTCAAAAATTTTCTCTTGGGCGGTTAATGGATGATGTTGGGTTATTTTAATCAATGTTTCATTATTAAATTCGAGAGATAAAAAAGAATCTGTATAAGATGGCCATATTTCGATATTTTCACCTCTGACTCTAAAAGTGGAACGTTTAAATTCTAATTCAGATCTGGTGTAAAAAAGAGAAATAAAAGATTCAAAAAGCTGGCGACGAGGATAATTTTGACCAACTTTTAAGTCTAAAGCCAAATTGGCAAATTCAGTTGGATCGCCAATATTATAAATACAACTAACTGAGGCAATAATAATATTGTCATTACCAGATAATAAATTTGAAGAGGCTTCAAGGCGAAGACGATCGATTAAGTCGTTAATCTGAACTTCTTTGGCAATGTAAGTGTCGGAAGCTGGAATATAAGCCTCGGGCTGATAATAATCGTAATAAGAAACAAAATAAGAAACTTTATTATTAGGAAAAAGTTCTTTAAATTCCTGATAAAGTTGACCGGCTAAAGTTTTGTTGTGAGAAATTACCAAAGTTGGTAATTGAGTTTTTTGGATAACATTGGCAATAGTGAAAGTCTTACCAGATCCAGTGACACCTAAAAGAGTTTGTCGATTTTTCCCAGATGCCAAATTTGAGACCAATTTATTTATGGCCTGAGGTTGATCTCCTGATGGTTTAAATGGTGAATTAATTTGAAATGTCACAGTTTATATTTTATCAAAGTTTCGGCTTTTATTCGTCTGTTGTTTTTAAATTATTGTTATCTATCTTACATCTTAATTGTATTTTTGATAAATTTTTATATGCTTACAAAAATATTGTCGATGGCGAATGTGGGATTAAAAACTGAAAATGTGGAAGTTGAAGTTAATGTGGCGGAAAAAGGTTTTCCTGGTTTTGGAATTGTGGGCTTAGCTGGCAAATCGGTAGAAGAAACCCGAGAAAGAGTTAAAACAGCCATAATTAATTCTGATATTGAATTTCCAACCGCTAAAATTACAGTAAATTTGGCTCCAGCTGATATAAATAAAGATGGTTCGGCTTATGATTTGCCAATAGCAATCGGAATTATTGCAACTATTGGTGAAGTAACTTTGCCAAAAGAAAAAGCCTATTATTATGGAGAATTATCACTTGATGGTAGTCTGCATCATACTAAAGGAGTGTTTTTATTAGCACTTTTGGCCAAAGAAGAAGGAATTAAAAATATTTTCGTACCAAGAATGAGCGCCAATGAAGCGAGTGTAATTGAAGATATTAGTGTTTACCCTGTTGATAGTTTAAAAAGTTTGATTAGACATTTAAAAGGAGAAAAATTAATTGAAGCGTTGAAACCGGTGAATATAGAGGAAATATTAAATGATATAACTCCTGAATTTGATTTCAGTGAAGTTTTAGGACAACAACAAGCAAAGAGAGCCTTGGAAATTGCAGCAGCTGGTGGACATAATATTTTTATGATGGGGCCTCCTGGCTCGGGAAAAACAATGTTGGCCAGAGCAATGGCAGGAATTTTGCCAAATTTAACTGAAAAAGAAAGTCTTGAGGTAACAAAAATTTATTCAATAACTGGCAATATTCCACCTGGTGGATCTTTGGTTCGACAAAGACCTTTTAGAGGGCCACATCATACAACTTCACAGATTGGATTAATTGGTGGCAGTAGTAATCCAAAACCTGGAGAAATTTCTTTAGCTCACCGAGGAGTTTTATTTTTAGATGAATTTCCAGAATTTGGAAGAAATTCAATTGAAGCTTTAAGACAACCTTTAGAAGATGGATATGTTTCAATTTCTAGAGCATTGGGATCGGTTACTTTTCCGGCTCAATTTATGTTGGTAGCAGCTTCGAATCCGTGCCCGTGTGGACACCTTGGAGATCCAAAAAAAGATTGTAAATGTACTAATTATCAAGTTTTAAATTATCAAAAAAAAATGTCGGGGCCAATAATGGATAGAATTGATTTACATTTAGTGGTGCCAGCAGTTGATGTAAATAATTTAATGATAGATAAGGAAAAAGTGAGTGGAGAGAAATCAATAGAAATTAAAAAAAGAATAAATGGGGCCAGAAAAATCCAAAGTGAAAGATTTAAAAAACTGGCTCATATTCATAGTAATTCAGATATGAAAAATAGCCATTTAAAAGAATTTGCAAAATTGAGTAATGAAGCAAATTTGCTTTTAAAACAGGCTGTTAACAAGTTTGCTTTGTCGGCTAGATCTTATTTTAGGTTAATAAAAGTGTCGAGAACTATTGCTGACTTAGATAAGTCAGAAACAATTAAAGAATTTCATGTGGCAGAAGCGTTGCAGTATAGAATTAGAGGAGAAAATTAGATTGTAGATGTTAGATCGTCGATCGTCAAAAAAAATGGCAAAATATAAAAATTATTTAAAAGGGAAAGGCGGTGAAGAAATGGCGAGAGATTTTTTGGCTAAAAAAGGATATCAAATTGTGGAAATGAATTATGAAAATAAAATTGGAGAAATAGACTTAATCATAATTGATAAAGATTGGTTGGTGTTTGTGGAAGTTAAGTTGAAAGTCGGAGATAAGTTTGGAAATCCAGAAGATATGATTAATAAGAAAAAACTTAGTCAAATTAAAAGAGTGGCCGAAAGTTATCTTGTTTTAGAAAAAAAAGTCGCTAAAAAATTTAAAAAATATAGAATCGATGCGGTTTGTATTATGTTAAATGAAGATGAAACACTTGAAAGAATTACTCATTATGACAATATTTATTAATTATTTACCAAATTCTCGTTACAAATTTTTTATGTCTAGTGAATGTGCGTCGCACGTTCAAGGCCACAAAAAATTGCAACTTCGAATTTGTTTTTTGATAAAAAATACACGCGGAAAAATATCATTTTCACTAATTTGTTTATAAAAAAATATGAAAGAATGAAAAAAGTGGCCGATTAAAACAATAGATAAAAAAGATTTTTCTGATTATTTTAAAAAAATACCAACTTGTCCAGATAAATTATATTATCGAGGAGATTGGGATGAAAATCTTTTTAAAAAAACACTAGCAGTAGTGGGAAGTAGAAGCATGAGCCGATATGGGCGAGAAGTGATTAATAAATTTATGCCAGAATTAATTGGCAATGGGATTACTATAATTTCTGGATTTATGTATGGAGTTGACACTGAAGCTCATAAAAGCTGTCTTGATTTGGGAGGAAAAACAATTGCGGTTTTGGGTAGTGGTTTAAATGAATTGTATCCAACTGAAAATGATAAACTTTATACTCAAATTTTAAAAAATGGTGGATTGGTTATTTCTGAATATGAGCCTGATTTTAAAGCAACTTTGTGGAGTTTTCCTCAGAGAAACAGAATTGTGTCTGGTTTTTCAACAGTTGGAGTTTTGATTGTTGAGGCAGGGTTAAAATCTGGAAGTTTGATTACAGCTAAATTAGCATTGAAACAACAAAGAAATATGTTTGCTATTCCTGGACAAATTGGATCAAAAACAGCCGAAGGAACAAATTGGCTAATTCAAAGCGGAGGAGCAAAAATGGTAACTTGCACTGGTGATATTTTGGGGAATTCTAATCATTGTCCTGATCAGCAAAATTTGTTTAAAGATTATAGTGATTTGTCTGAGTTGGAAAAACAAATTGTGTCAATTTTGGAAAATGAAGAAGTGACAATAGATGAATTATGTATGAAAATAAAAAGTCCGGTTAGTGAAATTTCGACAACAATTTCAATGATGTTGATGAGAGATTTGATAGTTCAAGAAAATGACAAGATTTATTTAAGTTAAAGAAAAGGAGCCCAGTTGGCAATTGGAGCAACATTTCCAGTAACATAATTTATGGCATAGAGAAGAATTGCGGGAATTAAAATTAAAATAATTATTTTAAAAGATTTTTTATTTAAAGTTTTAGCAAAAGCTAATAGTAAAAAAGGGTAAACTGGAGAAATATAACGACTAATATCGCGATGGGAAACGAGAAGAGTGGCTAAAGTGAAAAGAGCAGTAAAAACAGGAACAATATCAAATTTATATTTTTTAAATAAAAGAAAAACACCATAAATGGCGAATAAATAGATATAAATAATTTCTTCAAGCCAAATTGTACCAATCCAAGATTTAGTACTAATAAAAACTAGATATGGCAATTTGTTTAAATGAAAATTATCTCCACTGTTGAAATAGGCCCAGAAATCCCCTGTTTGAAGACGATAAAGATTAAAGATAGTAAAAATAGTAATTGGAGTCAAAATAAACCAAAAATATTTCTTAAAAACACCGATAAAATCTTTGTTTTTGATTAATTCATAAATAGCTACTATTCCATAAGAAGCGAATAAAAGAATTCCTGGACTTTTGAGACTTTGAGCTATGGCAGCAAAAATAGCAGCAATTAGATATTTATCTTTTTTAAAATAAAAAATCGAAGCAATAATAGTGGCTAAAAACCAAGTTTCAGGAGCTCCAATTTGACGTAAAACAAAGAGACGGCCTGGAAAGAAAATAAAAAGAATAGAAAGCCAAAAAGCGGTTTTTTCTTTGATAAATAATTTTAAAAATTCAAATAAAATTAAACTCAAAAAAACAGAACCAAAAAGAGTAACTAAAAGCATGGCTTTTGGAGTAGAAGTAAAATTGGAAACAAAATTGATTAAAATTGGATAGCCAGGAAGATGAGCTGGATAATATTCTAAAGGTTGAGGAAGAGAGAAATTTGGACCAATGCAATCTTTATGGTAACCACATTTGGCAACAATCATGTAGTTGGGGCCATCGTAGTTAAAGAAAACAGTTTCCAAGGACACTTCATTAAACCCTATTTTTCCAGGAATATTAAAATAGAAAAGAAACCAGAAAATAACTGAAAAAAGAATAGTTAAAGCTGTAAGCGTAAAATGACGATTTAATTTGGTAAAATGCATCTAGTTAATTGTACAACATTTGGCTCTATCGTCTAATGGTTAGGACGGCAGATTCTCATTCTGCTAATCGGGGTTCGATTCCCCGTAGAGTCACATACAGGGACTAAGGTACTACAGATTGGTGGTTTTACACCTAAATATGGGGCTAATTTGGGAGTTCCAGAAGTCAAATCTGCGTATGTAGGTGGACTATCAAAAATAAGACCAAAAAAGGCAGCTCTTTTAAGTGGATTTAGCGTATCTATAAGCAATTCTTCAAGGTGTTCCATAAAATAACCTATGTGCTCCATGACGTTGTCCATATTGATGCTAAAAAGAGGCTCAATTTTTTGATTTTTCTCATGTTCTAATTGTTCTATTTCTTCTTCAGATTTAATTAGATCTTCCTCCATATATTTTATAGCTACTTCTGATGATAAATATTTTATTTTATTAACAACCGATTGGGCTGATGCTTTTAACTCTTTAATTTTTGCATCAATGATTGAAGTGTCTTTTACTTTAATTTCTATACGTTGGTTCCATCTATCTACAACACACTTTTTAAGATCATTAATGTATTTTTCAGTGAAATTTAGATTTTTTACAAAACTTTCTACAGTATCTTCTAATTCTTTTGAAGGAACACGAAAATAATGACCTCTTTTATTACAATGATAAGCTGGGTAATGTTTACCCATTTTGCCCCGTGAGGAGCTTCCAAGGAGAGCCTTATTACAATGTGGACATGTAATGACTCTTTTATAAGGAAATTTTGGATTATTAATAAGTTTTTGAGTCATAGTCTCAGGTAATTTTTTACTCCAAAGTTTTACGACATCTCCTCCTTCTTCAGACAAAATAAATTTTCCTCTGTTAGCTTTATTAAAAGTATCAATAGACACTAATCCTTCAAATTTACATTTAACAAGATTTCCTTCTGTCCATTTTTCAGAATTTACGCCAGCAAAAATAGGCTTTTTAATATAACGCCAGAATTGCTTAACACATAATTTTTTACCTCCACTTTCTCCTATTACTTTAGTGCGATCTTCAGGATCTCTTCTGTATTGTTTGCGACTTTTATATCCCATTCTATTAATTTCATCGACAATTTCTTCATCTGACATTGTACCCTGACAACGAAGTTCAAACATTTTAATAATCCATTGAGATTCTTCTGGATAAGGTTTTAAAATAACTCGTCGACCATGAGATGTTTCTATTTTTTCATTTACATAACCAAAAGGAGGACTTCTGACTCTGTACCCCATGCGAACATAACGAATTTCAGCCCCAATCATACGAGTCATAATGTCACACATCTCATCCTTAGCTCTTTCTGCTTCAAGAATTTCAGATTTTTTAGTGGGACTATAAATACTCCAATTATATGAAAGTCCAAGATGTTCTAAGGTATTCACATCTTGTTTGCCAATAATGCCATAAATATCAACGAGTTGAACTTTGTGATTTTGAAGTTGCATTTTTAGATGATCATATAAATATGAACCACCGCGAGTAAAACGATCGATAGATTTAATAACAAAAAGCTGAATATTATTTTTAGGATTTTTACAGTAATCAATTGCTTCCTGAACTGGTTGTTCTTCTTTTGAAGCTGACTCCATAAAAATAAAAAACTTTTTTATTTTAATATTGCGATCAAGAGCAAACCTTTCTATTTGTTCTTTTTGAGCATCTGGGGAATCACCTTGTAATCCTTGTTTAAGAGAAGATATCCGGATGGCAGCAACAGCATTTTCTTGAATAGGCAGTAAAGTATTCATGGTTTTTTTATATGATTAATCCCCTTTTCTCTATCTTCTAAAATTCGGTCGATGATAAGATTAGCAAATATTTCTATTCTTTCTTCAATTGTTAAATTAGATCCAATTTGAGGTATATTCTTTGTTTCTTGTGGATCTTTTCTTATTCTTTCCATATCAGTTATTAATTAAGACTATCACTATAGTGATAGTCTAACAAGTAGTCAAACTAGGTCAATTTTTATTTATATGTTTGTACTATAATTAGTCACCCTCCCTTTAAAGGATAATTCCCTAGAAGGTACCTGCTAATTAATTAAAAAATATTATGAGCAGGCTACCGCTCCAATTTTTTTCTAAGTTTAAGTTTATAAATATTGACTATAAATCGTACATATCGATATTTGCCAATATATTGTTTGAATTGCTTTTAATATTTTCTTTTGTTTTTTTTGTTTTAATTTTAATTAAGTTATTTTTGTTTTGGAGAAAGATTCATAGTAAACAAATAATTTTAGAGATATCACCATTAAGAAAAACTGAACAAATTCCTTATACTACTCAAGAACTTTTTTCCTTGATTCACGGACTAGCTAAACAAAGATCTTTTTTCCAAAGAATAATCGGTGAAAGAAAAAACTATTCCTTTGAAATCGTATCTTCTAAAGAAAAAGGAATCAGGTATTTAATTAGAGTTAATGAAGAAGATGCTTCTATTATTAAACACGAACTTCTAGCTTATCTTTCGGGAACAACTATAAAGGAAGTCGACGATTATCTAGAAATAAAAGAAAATTTAAAAAATTTAACAATTACTGAATTTAAATTAGCTAATCATTTTTCTTTACCTCTTAAAGGTCAAAATTCTTTAGAAGATAATGATCCGATAGCTTATATAACGGGAGCGATGACAAAACTGGAAGCAAATGAATTTATTTCTTTCCAATTAGTGACAACTCCCTTACAAAAATCATTAGTTAAAGATATCGATAATATTACTAGTCTTATTTATAACCATAATGAATTGTCTTTTAATCTGAGATATTTAAAGGCGGGATATTTAGTAAAAAATATTTTTAAACTTTTTCTTCTGTTAATCATTAATATAGTATTTTTACCAATTGGATTATTAATTTTTCTTTTTACTGAAGGAAGAGAAGGCCCTTTTATTTCTTCTGTATTAAGAAATAGGCAAAAGAAAGTGGATAATATTTATCAGCAAGAATTAGAGACACAAATTAAAAGTAAACTTGATCAACCATTATTTGTAAGCACGATTAGATTATTAGTAACTAGTCCATCTAAAAAAACCAGAAAATTAAGAGTGAAAGGAGTGTTAGCCTCTTTAGAATCTTTTTCTAATTTAAACTATCAAAGTTTAAGAAAAAAGAGACAATTGAATTTTTCCTTTATAAAACTCTTTAATTTATTTCTCTTTAAAAATAGACTTCACAGACTTTTTAATAAATCTTTTTTATCGGTGACAGAGGTAGCTGATATTTATCATTTACCTTTTACTAGTACTACTAAGACTGAGAACTTAGTAAAACAACAAAGTAAAGAATTAGCTCCGCCCTTATCTTTAAAACAATCTGATGAATTAGATGTTTATTTTGGTCAGAATAACTATGGAGGAGTAATGACTAAAATTGGATTGACTGCCGATGAAAGAAGACGACATATGTATATTATTGGTGCCACTGGGGTGGGTAAATCAACTTTACTGTTATCGATGATTAAACAAGATATTGATAATAATAAAGGCATAGCAGTAATTGATCCCCATGGAGATTTAATTGAAAAAAGATT
>JAQVSI010000032.1 GCA_028700625.1 Candidatus Shapirobacteria bacterium | reverse complement strand
AAAAATTAAGTATTGATTCAAAACTTGTTCAGGCGGAAAAAGATTTTCGGTCAGCAGAAACTAATTATAAAGAAGCCGGCACTTCTATTGCTGCCGCTCAAGCCCAAGTAAACTTGGCCAAGATTGCCTATGAGGATACATTAGAAAATGAACCATTGTTAACTGTGTATGTAAACGAGATATATGCCTCCAAAGTCTCCATTGGACAAAAAGTAAGTGTTACTTTTGATGCCATGAAAGACTTAGTTTTTTCAGGTAAGGTGGTACAGATTGACCCTATCGGTACTATTACTAACGGAGTTGTCACTTTTGAAACAAAAATAGAGATTACTGATTTACCAGCTGACATTAAGCCCAACATGACAGCAATTGCTACGATTGAATTAATTCGTAAAGAAAACACCTTTGCTGTTCCGAGGAGTGCGATAGTTTATCGTGAGGATAAGACCTTTGTTCAAAAAGCCAATAATGACGACGGAGATCTAACAGCAGTGGAATTGGGAGAAAAGGGATTTTCTAAAGTGGAAATATTATCTGGTTTGGAAAGCGGAACAATAGTCTTGGTCAGACCAAACAGTAAAAGTTTATGAAAATTCGTACCAGCTTTAACAAACTAAAAAGAGATATTACGGTGGGTAAATTTTTAGCGGTCCGTGAGCTTAAACGTAACAATCCATGGTCAACGGCTTTGATTATTTTCGTAATGTCTTTGACCTTTTTTAATATGGTTCTAATGGGAGGTATATTAATTGGATTGGCCGACGGAATGATGAGCTCGTTTAAAACTTATTATTCCTCAGATATTTTAATCAAACCAGCCAGTCAAAATGTTTCGATATCTCAATCAAGCATGTTGGAGTCACTTATCAAGAGCCTGCCTTCATACCAAGCTTTATCAAAACGTTATACGGTAGCGGCCATATTAATAAATGAAGATAAGGTAAAAATTAAAGACACTGAAATTGGTCAACGGGTAAGTGGTACTTTGGTAGGAATTAACCCGATTGAAGAGGATGTAGTGACTGGATTATCCACCCAAATAATTACCGGAGAATTTTTAAACGACTATGATACTGAGGCTATTGTAATTGGAAAAGGTCTATTGGCTGAATATTCCAAAGGTTCTTCAACAGAATCACGTTTAGAAGGAGTGGTAGTTGGATCTAGATTGAGGTTAACAATTGGCAATAATAATACCGAAGTTTCTGTAAAAGGAATAATCGATACCGGAAATTCTACCGTGGATAATCGAATATTTATACTTGAGAGTACGATGCGGGCATTAACAAATAATCAAAGCCTTAATGTAAACGAAATAGCAATATTACTGAATCAGGATTCCAACAATAAACAGGCCAAGGAATATATTGTTGATAATTTTCCCTACAACACCGACATTGTCGTAGAAACAGCCGAAGAAACATTGCCAAAAGCCATTCTAGATATGAAGAAAACGTTTTCAATGCTGGGTAATATTGTGGGGGTAATTTCATTGGTTGTAGGGGCGATTACGATTTTTATCGTAATTTTCGTTAATGCCATTACCAGAAGAAAATATATAGGTATTATGAAAGGAATTGGGATATCAGCTCGCGCCATTGAAATTTCATATGTCATTCAATCATTGTTCTATGCACTTTCCGGAATATTATTTTCCAGCTTTATTGTAATTTGGTTTCTAGCTCCGTGGTTTGATCTTCACCCGTTAAAATTTCCGGTCACTGAAGGAAAGTTAGCAGTAACAACCAGTGGCCTTATTCTCCGTGGCCTTATCTTGACCATTACCGCCCTTATCTCTGGTTATATCCCAGCCAAGATGGTAACCAAACAAAATACATTAGATGCAATTTTAGGCAGATAAATTATGATTAAAATTAAAAACCTTACTAAAATTTTTACCCTTGGTGATAATACCCTTATCGCAGTTAACAATCTCAGTTTTTTGGTGCCTTCTGGTCAGTTTCTGGCCATAACGGGAATTTCTGGATCAGGTAAAAGCACACTTTTATACCAACTTAGCTTGTTGGATAGACCCAATCGAGGCACGATATCGATTGACAACATCAATACGTCTAAGTTAACAAGTGGAGAAAGAATTTCGTATAGATTAAAAAATTTAGGCTATATTTTCCAAGACTACGCCATACTACCAACGCTTACAGCCAAAGAAAATGTTATGTTGCCGCTTCTCATGCAAGGCGTTAAAGAAAATATTGCTCAAGAAAAAGCCAAAGAAGCGTTATTAAAAGTAGACCTTCAAGATAGATTAGACCATTTACCTAGCCAACTTTCAGGAGGACAGCAACAGCGAGTGAGTATTGCAAGAGCAATTGTCCATAATCCAAAAATACTTTTTGCCGATGAGCCAACCGCCAACTTAGACACAGAGTCATCAGAAACAATCTTAAAAATCTTTTTAAATTTGCACAAGCAAGGTCAAACAATTATTATGGCTACTCATGAATTGGATTATGCAAAATTAGCTGAGAGGAATATCGAACTTAGAGATGGGATAATAATAAGAGATACCCTCAAAAAAAGTAAAAACCACTAAAATGAATCATAAATTATGAATAATTATCTAACTTTTCCAATTTCAGTCATCATTTTAATTTCTTATTTAATTTCTTTTTTATTAGTAAAAAAGAAAAAGATTTCTCCAATAGTTCAACGTCGTTTTTGGAATATAATTTTACTCATTTCTTTTCTCATATCCGGAATACTAGGATTAATTTTAGCCATATTTATAGACCTTAAGTTATCAATTATGTGGTATAGACAAATGCTAAATCTTCATGTTAAAACTGGCACTGTCATGGCTCTAGTTTCTATTTTTCATCTTTTTTGGCATTTACCATATTACCTTTCCCTTATCAAAAAGAAAAAGTAAAATATTTTTTTAAAGTCTAGTCTTTGGCAGACTTGTCCCCAACCTCTGTCTTATTTTACCAGTCTTTTGTAGAGCTAAATGAGACAGTATAAAAAGGAGTATTTCAAAATGATATATTTTGATATTTAAAATATAATAAATATTCTTACTTGATTAATTATGTACTTATCTACAATAGTTACCTACATCTTCTATTCAACTTTGGCCACCAACTTACTTCCCTTAGTTTTATAAATTTGTTTATAAATTATTTCCGTAAATTCAACTGCCAGTTCAAGATCTTTTTTAAAATTGGCATCGACTGAAATATAATCTGTGCCCTTATCTATTTTGAATGTCATGTGACCTCGATATTCAGGGACAGTATCATTAACAAACCCCATTTCACTTAATAATCCAACAACACTCAAAAAATGATTTTTAAGTTTATTAACATCATTAGCATAAAAATTATACTTAAGTTGGTGCTCTCCTGTCCAGAATTGAACAAATTTATTGTCCTGACCAGAAACTGAAAATATAATAAAATTACAACCTTCTAAAGATTCAGTTAATGCAAGCTTGATGAACTTTTTTCTATCATTTTTTAGTGAAAGTTTATCTAGTTTTTTTTGAATTGCTAAGATAAAGTCTTCGTGATTGGTACTGGTAACTTGGAATTTGCCATTAACCATTGCAAAGGTAATGTGTTTTTTAGTGAAATTACCATTATAAAGATACCTCTTAACCTTGTAGTAAGTTGTGAGTATAAGATCAAGAAATTTTCTTCTAGCTCTAAAAAAATGATAATCAAATCTATCTATAAATGGCTTATCATTAGTTTTCATACCAATAAGGAGTTTGTTTAGCCCAGTAACTACCAGAGTAATTGATGTGAAGGAATTGGAAGGCTCTCTTAGCATATTCAGCCGATTTCTTATCCGTACAGCTTCCGTAGTGAACTAAATCGACAACCTGACTAAGTGCTTGAGGAACCAAACTATAATTTGGATTGCTGGATGCAAAATCAATAATGATTTGGCCGATTTTATTCACTACTAAATCATCTGAGTTTATCTGTATATTTTTGTATTCTTCGTACTTTTCATAATAACTTGGATAATTACGCATCGCACATTTATCTTCAAATGCCCAGTTTCTTCTGTGGTTATCAATTTCCTTGATTGTTTTTACGTCATATTGAATAAATTCATCAAAAGATTGGCTATTAACATCAGTAATCTCCGGGTAGTCTAAAATAAATTTCGCAGCTAAAAATTTTTGTGGTAGTTTAAAAAATCCAAATTATATTCGCATACCCCCTAAGACTGTGCCTGTAAAAATAAAAAATAAAAAAACTTGTAAAAAAAAGAGACCAAATAAAAAATCTAAAACTTTAGCATATTTACCCACAGGAAGAAGGAGAAAACGTTTTGGAAGCGGTCAATACACGTGAATTGCATCAATTATTTCTGGAGGAGTAAACCAATAATAAATTCTTTGTTACAGGCTACTTTCGTGAAAAATGTTGAATTTGGAGAATAAACACCAACAGGTTGGGGAAATACTTGACTAGCACTGGGGTCGCATAGAACTTTGACCCTTTGGCGGAAGGGGGGGGAGTCGAACCCCCATGCCTCTTACGAGACGCGGGTTTAGCAAACCCGTGCCTTACCATTCGGCGCACCCTTCCAAAAAGACTCAACAAGTATATCAAATTTAAGCCAAATGCTTTATTATTATTTTAATGTCACAAAGTCAAAATCTCAGAGATGAAGTCAACGATTTATATGAAGAAAAAGTTCTTTTTGAGTGGGAAGCTCCCGAGAGGCCTTATCAAAAAAAAGGTAAGGATTTTTGGGTCACTTCTATTGCCATTTTGATTTTAGTGTCCGTTATTTTGATTTTCATCAATGAATTCTTTTTAATAATGGCCCTAATCTCGGTTTTATTTGTTTATTATGCTCTTTCCTCAGTCCCTCCAGGAAATATAATTAATAAGCTGACAAACCGGGCTATTTATTTTGGCGAAGTTCGCTACGAATGGAACGGGCTGCAAAACTTTTGGTTTAAAAAAAGTCTCTCTAATCAAACTATTAACTTTGACACCATGCTTCGTTTTCCTAGAATGGTCTCACTCGTTATCGACCCCAAAGATAAGGAAAAATTAAAAGAAATCGTGATTAAACGAATCCCGATGCTAGAAAACTCGCCTACTTTTGTTGATAAATTAACCAAATGGTTTGCTGACCGCCTCCCACTTGAAG
>JAQVSI010000001.1 GCA_028700625.1 Candidatus Shapirobacteria bacterium | reverse complement strand
ATAAAATTATAAATAAATTAAAAATACTGAAAGATAAAATTTTAAAAAAACCAATAATAAAAATTAAATAAGTTACGAGAACAATGGAAATAATTTTAGAAAAAAGATAACCTTTATCCCAAAATTTTTTAAATAAGAAAAAGGTAATAGGTAAAGTTAGAAGACCTAAAATAAAAATTAAAAAGCACCAAAATATAATAAAATTAAAATCTGAAAGCATAATTTCTAATGTCTAATGTCTAATGTCTAATTTCCAATTTTTAATCAATTTAATTAATAAAAAAAACAAAATTAAAAATAGTCTTTATTATTTCATTAAAAAAATCGGGGAAAACTAAACTTCTAGTTAAAAACCAAAGACCAATTCCTAGTAAAATTCCACCAAGCATATCGATTGGATAATGGAAACTAACTAAAACTCTAAAAGTTAACAACGGGATAGTGATTGCTAAAAAAATAGGAATAGGAATAATAGTGGCAGAAAGAATAAAAAGAAAGAAAAAAGTGGCTTTCATGGTGTGGCCCGACGGAAAAGAACCACTGTGATACCAATTATTAACTAAACCTTTTGGCGAAACTTTTCGACGATTAAACATAGGTCTAATCCAAAAACATTTCTTTTTAAGACCTCTTTCAATTAATTCGGCAATAATGGTGGCAATAAGAAGACGGCCAAAAAAATTAATATCAAAAGAAATTAATTGATAAGAAAGAAAAAAGAAAAAAATCCAAATTGAATAATTTAAAAAAATTAAAGAAATTTCTCCCCAAAAATCGTGATCAAAAACAACAAGAAAATCTTTTTTTGATTGCCAAAATAGAATTTTTTTTAGGTTTAAATTCACAGCTTTAGTTTATCATTTTTTTAAAGATAATTACTTTTGGATGATCGTAGACTGAAAAAGCTTCTTCAGCAACATCATCTCTAAGATAAATCCCTGGATAAAGACAACTTTTGTTGACCTCAAACCATTTATTTTCATTTTGTGAATAAGGAAAATTAGTTGGACCAAAATAAAAACACTTGTTTAAAAAAGGGAGTGAAATGCCTGGATAAGAATTAAATTCTATTATTTTCTTAAAATTTGAATTACCATCAAAAAGATCTTGGTAATATTTAGTAGCTAAAGGATATTTTTTGGGAACTGACGGAATAGAAGACCATAGACGATTTGAGCTAAGAAAAAGATAATCTGTGTCTTCTAAAATGGAGTTAATTTTCTGCCATTTTTCTTGAGTGTCTGGGGAATAAAGATCAAGTGTTTGGTTTGAATAAAAATTAGAAGAGTCTAAATAAAGAGGAAGCGGATCATCCCAATATTCATTGGCGATTTTTGATTCTGAAGGAATATTTTTATAAATCCAATTTGAGGCTTGAATTCGAGAATGTGGCCGAGTGTAAATTGAAATAAAGAACAAACAATAAATAACATGCAGTGAAAGTAAAATAAAAAGAATTTTTTTAGAAAAATGATTTTGAAAAATTAAACCAACTAAAACAAATATAAATGGATAAATTGGTAGAAAATAACGCATAGTGTGAGTAAATTGAAGACCTTGTTGAATAAAAAGAAAAAGAATCCAAAAAATAATGCAAAACACAACAAATGGATTGGTGGTTTTTTTTATTTTTAAAAAAAGAATTAAACTGAGGGGTAAACCGAGACCCCAAACTAAAATGTTATAGAGAGGATAAATTAGAGGTGTTTTACTTAACCATTGAATTTCTGGTGGATAAAAAACATTTTTGTTAGTTAACATTGATTTTAAATAAACCATGTTTTCAACAAAAATTGGATTTATTTTAAATAAACCAACAAAAGCATATGGCTGAAAAAATCTAAAAATAGTAAGACTTATCAGAGAAAAAATAATTGATAAGTATAAAGTTTGTATTTTGTTTTTAGTGGTGAAAAAATGATAAATAAAAAAAAGTAAAATTACTGGTGAAAATAAATAAGCAGAAATTTTAGTTGAAAGGCCTAACCCAAATAAAACGGCAGCGATTAAAAGAAAAATAATTTTTCTTTTGGAAATCCAATAAACAAGAAAAATAAAAGTAAATAATAAAATTGGTGTTAAAAAAGTATCGACAGCAAAAAAATGAGATAACTGAATTGGTAAAACGCAAAAAGCATATAAGAAACTTGGCAATAAAACTATAAATTTATTTTTCTTTTCTTTAATTAAAAATTTCATAAATAAATAAATACCGATTATGTTTAATGAATCAAAAAAGGCAGAAAAAAATCGACCAACTAAATAAACCTGATGATATTCACCCATATTAATAAAATTTGATATGTATTTAATTAAAAAAATAGGAAAAGTACCGTAAACGAAAAATTGAAATTCTTTATAGTTGTATGGATTTAAAGGAGAATCACCAGTATTTAAATACTGGGAAAGTGAGTTTGGCAATTTAATGGTGCTTTCTACCATCGTCAAAAATCTTTCGTCTGGATGAAGATGTTGGCCTTGATCCCAATTAATATTAAAAAGCCTGATTATTAAGGATAAACAAAAAATTGAAAAAATGAAAAATATTTGATAATTAAAAGTTTTTTTGACAAACATAAAAAATATGTGGGTAAAAAAGGTTTTTATATTTTCCTTTTTTAATAATTTTAAAATTATTTTTAATTAAAAGATTTTCTATTTGATTAGAAGATAAAAAATAAAGTTTGGAAAATTTGGTCATGATTGAATCATGAATATAATTCCAAAAATATTTATGTATAGGTGTAGTATCGATATCTTTAATAATTAAAAGTCCTTTTGGCTTTAGTTTTAAAGAAGCATCTTTTAAAAAAGTCTTTTTTTGAGAAAAATTTATATGGTGAAGAAGATCGATTGCCAAAACAACATCGAATTTTGATTTATTTTTATTGATCAAATCTGAAGTTTCAAACGAGATATTTGAAATAGATTTTGAAACTTTTTTCGCCAATAAAACTCTTTTTGATTCAATTTCTGAGCCAAAAATTTGACGCTTTTTATTTTTAAGAGCAAAAAAAATTGAAGTAAATCCATAACCGCAGCCAACATCTAAAATTGATCCTTTTGGGGGTAAAAGAGATTCAATTTGAAAAAGAGGCAATACTATTGATCTTAAATAGACATAAAATCTTGGCCAAAAAAGAGGAAATAAATTAATAGTTTTTTTTGTTAAATATTTATTTGACATGTTGATATATTCTGATGGTTGGATGATCAAAAACTGACCATGTTTCTTCAGCATTTTCGGAATTTAAAAATAAACTTTTTTGATTATTAAATTTTTTAATTTCGTTAAAACCAATTTCTCCTGAAAATAATTGTTGATAATAATTTTGTGTCAATGAAAAATTGTTTTTAAAAACACGTCGAGACGGAACAATAATATAATCACTTTTGTTTATTTCTGCTGATAAATTGCTTAGATTTTCTGGATTATAAAAATCAAAATTATTTACAGTAAATTTTGAAGAAAATAAAGGTAAATTAATAACATTACCGGATTCAGATAAAATATAAGAATTTAGAGGAATATTGGAATTAATCCAATTAGAGGCTGTTATTCTATTGTCTGGTAAAAAATATTTTTGAAAAAAATAAATTCCTGGACTAATCATTAAAATAATTAAAATAAAAGTCAGAAAAACATTTTTAAATTTTTTAAAAATAAAAAGACAAAAAAATGGTCCAATAAAAAAGAGAGGAGAAACAAAACGTGTCCATTTAACAAAAAGTTGACCAACATAGAGAAAATAAATTATTGATGGAAGAAAAACTAAAAGTAATTCTTTTCTAATTTTATTTTTTAAAAAAATAAAAAAACCAAAAAAAGATAAAGTAAATATAAAAATGCCATTTGTATAAGGAAAAATATTTTTAAATTGAAATAAATAGGCATAGGAATTTTCAAATTGATGAGTATAAAAAATTTTAAGTTGACCAGTGGCAATTGAAGTTTCATGAATCATGGTTGATTTAAAATTGGAAAAATCAATAATATTAAATGGTGAAAAAAGAATAGATAAAGATAAAAAGAAAAAAGTAAAAATTAAGGTGGTGGAAATAAAATTTAATATTTTTTTATTTTCTAAAAAAATAAAAAAAAGAGAAAAGTAAAAAGGAAGTATAAAAAAGATGGCAGTTATTTTTGAAGAAAGACCTATGGCACTAATTAAAACAGAAAAAAGAAAATATTTTTTTTGTTGATTTTGATAATATTTTAAAGACAAAAAAATGTTAGCGGAAAAAACAAAAATCAAAAGAGATTCGGTAGTACCAAAATGAGCTAATTGAATTAGACCTGGGGTAAAAATTAACAGTAAAACAAAAATAAAACTAACTTTGGGAGATTTAAAAATATTTTTAGAAATTAAATAAAAGAAAAAAAGAGAAAGACAAGAAAAAATGGCTGACCAAAAACGAAGAGTTAAAATAATGGTCGAAAAATTATAATTTGGAGTAGTAAAAAAAGTTAGAAAAAGAGGAAACTGACCATAAGCAAAAAAATCAGGATTAAGATTGGAATAACTCATTTGAGCTATTGAAGCGGCCATATTATTTTCGTCTGGATTGAAGAAAAAACCATTACCCCAATTTAGAAAACAAAAACGAGTAGCTAGCATCAAAACTAATAAAGACAGTGGAATTAAAAAATTCTTAATTTTATTAAATTGCATAGATAATACCAATCATCATCAATCCCCAAGTTAGAACTGAAAGTAAAAGTGGTATGTCTGTAGCAATAACTCTTTCAGGTCTCTCACCTTCTTGCATTTCAAAAATAATCTGACCATGACGCATCATTCCGAATATAACTGGTAAAAGAGTGATCATATACCATTTTCGATTCAAAGCGTTTGGAAAATTATCTAAAAGGAAGCTATGTAAGATACCAGATCCAGAAAAAGTTACTGATTCTTCAAAAAAAGTAAACATAGCGTAGGTAATTAAAGTGCAAACAGCAAACATGGTGGTATAGAAATTCAATAAGGTTTTACCGTAACCAGCCAAGGCAGAGCGTGTTTTGATTCCACTGTTTACTAGTTCGCTGCGACGTTTTCCACTAGCGATAAAGAGTGATAAGAAAATAACAGTTAACATAATCCAAATTGGAAGATGATATCCAGTAACCAATTCACCGGCGTAAGCACGAATTATGAAAAACAAAGCAATTCCAACAATATCTATGATAGCTTTCTTTTTTAAAAATAAGGAATAAGAATATTGGAGTAAGATAAAAATCAGAGAAATAATAAAAAATGGATAACTGGTAAAAAGAGCAATGGCTAAACCAAAAAACAGAAGGATAATAGCAATAAAGACACCTAGATATTCTGGAATATCACCTCTAGCAATTGGTCTATTTTTTTTGGTTGGATGAAGACGATCTTTTTCAATATCAATAAGATCATTAATTATGTAAGAAGAAGAAGAGAGTAAGCAAAAAGTTACAAAAGCAAAAAAACTTTTAATAAACAAATTTTTATCGAACAATTGACCATTCAAAATTACAGCAGCAAAAATAGCTAAATTTTTTATCCATTGAATAGGACGAAGTTCTTCTAAAATAGACTTGAAAAGTTTAATTTGAGATATCATCAAT
Organism: Candidatus Shapirobacteria bacterium; assembly: GCA_028700625.1. GTDB lineage: Bacteria > Patescibacteriota > Microgenomatia > UBA12405 > UBA12405 > WARW01. The sequence continues at coordinate 66,465 of JAQVSI010000001.1, read as the reverse complement.
ATAATATAATACCATTACGATTGTTTAGCTTTATATTTTAGTTTTTTATTACTTTTCTAAGAGAGAAAAGAGAAAGGCTAATAAAAGAAATGGCTGTTAAAATTAAAATAAAAGTAGGAAATGAATTTCCCGTTGTAGGAACACCAGAGCTTGTACTTGGTTTACTAGTACGAATGGTTGGAATGACAGTGGGAGTGATTATTTTGGTTGGAGTTAGGGTTGGGGTTGTAGTTGGAGTTGGAGTCGAGGTAATTGCGGAAGAAGAGGCTGAATAAGCAAGAGAATTGTCAGCAGCAAGAACGATAAATTTTCGAGAAATAATTTTTTCAACACCATTTTCGATAACAGTAGCAGTAATAGTATGTTCTCCTGGAGTTAAATCTGATGGTGGAGACCAATTCCAGGAACCATCACTTTGAGTAGTTACTTCCCCTTTGTAGACAGTGGGTGAGTGCACTTCTATTTTTATTTTAGAATTAATTGGCCCAGTTCCAAAAAAATCTGGCTTTTTTGTAGAAAGAGGTTCGTTATCTTTTGGATTTAAAATATCTAATTCTTTAGAACTTTGAACTGGAGAAATTGAAGGCAAAAAACCAGTGTTTGTTTCTGCATTAAAAGTGACAGGTAGTAAGGAAAATTGATTTTGACCTAAGATAATATCTGGAACTGGATTGTTTTGTGAAGTATTGGCACTAATTTGAGTGGTTTGTTTTTCCTGATCAATGACAATAATCTCTTCAACTGTATCTTGAGGTGGATTAAATCTGTTGGTTTTTGATTCATTAAAACTATTAACTAGAGAAATATTCCAATTACCAGAAGTGGTCACTAAAGCAGATAAAGGTGCAGCTCCAGGAATATTAATAAAAAGCATAACCTTACTTGCTGATTTTAACTCTGGAGTAAAAACTCTACCCCAAGCCAAATTTGAAGAAGGAATTGATCCGTTTGGTTTTTCAGCCGTCTTAATTTTTGGAGATTGAGGATAAGATTTACCGTCGTTAACAAAAGAATACTCGTATTGAGTGTTGTCTGATAAATTAGTGACATCAAAATAATGAATTTTACTTTTCTGACTATTAGCTAAAACAGCAGAATTATTAATAATTTGATTATTAATCAACAAGGTTGAAAGACAAGAAGATTCAGTAACAAAAGATAAAGCAACGGAATTGTCTGTTATATTGGTTATTTGTGGGTTTTGGGGAACGCAATCACTACTCGCTTTAGAAATAAAATTAGTATTTTTGTTGTTTAATAAAACACCAACAAAAAGTCCCCCTATTAAAATAAATAGTCCCAATATTGTGGGAATTTTTTTTTCTTTAATCATTATGGTGTTGTTAATGCTTCAGCTGCCTGGCTGGCAATTGGAGTAATCATTGTGTTTGTATTCAAGTTTTTGCTTGATCTTATGATTGAAAAATCAAAATTATCGTCTGTATTTTTTCCTTTTGATTCAATAATAGAAATAACAAAAAGATCTAGATTTGGGCTAATTTCTTTTAATAATGCATTTTTTTCAACTATATTCTGAGGCTTTTTTAAGCTAAAATAACTTTTTTGAACTATCGATAAAAATATAGTTAAAAAGGTGATAAAAGATATAAATATAAAATAAGAAGATAATTTATTTTTTTTCATTATTATCTGGTAAAAAATATAAATTACTAGAAAAATTGACCCTAACATTCTCAGTAGATGCTTGATTAGCATCCGATTTTACTTGACTAATCTGGATACTAGTAGTGTCAACTAGACGGCGATTGTTTAACATTTTTTTAACCATTTCTATAATTGAAGAATAGTTACCTTCACCATTAAGATTGAGTTGATAAGAACTAAAGAATTTTTTTTCTTCATTTTTATTTTCATTCAAGTTTAAACTAATTTGATCAATACTCAAAGAAGAATCTCTAAATATGGTAGCAATATTAGAAGTTCCACTGTAGTAATTAGCCAGAGAAGGAAAGGTCTCTTCAATTAAATAGTATTTTTCTTGAACTTGACTGTAGGATTCTTGAGCTTTAATAATATTAGCAACCTTTAAATCCACTTTTTTTATAAAAGCTTCTTTAGACTTAATATCTCCAATCAATGAAGAAATAGTAATTATGGTTGGCATAATAGCGAAAAATAGAAAGATGGCAATTAAGGTGAAAGTGCCACCAATTTCTAAGTTTTTAAAAAACTTTTCATTTTCTGTCTGTTTTTTAATATAATCATACATTGGTCTAAGTTGGGACCAAGATTTAGTTATTATCATGTTTTAGGATTAGTTTTGACTGTTTTAAAAAATAAGGTAAGTGAAATTGAATATTGATTCTCTTTTTCTTTTTTCTCGATTCTATTTACGTCAACTTGATCAATGTCTGGATTCAACATAAGATTGGTAATAAAAGAAACGATATCTTCTTCTTTGTAGGCAATTAGAGATGTATTAATTGTAGTCGATTTCGATTTTTCATCTTTTAAGATTGAAAGGCTTTCGTAAAAAAGATTTTGAGGAGTGCTAGAAATTAGAGAATCTATCTGTTTATTATATTCTGGTTGATTTGAATAAAAGTCTTTTATGTAGGTTAATCTTTGCTGTAGACCAATAAACTCTTGCTCAAAAGGAATAACACTTTCTAAAATAGCCTGCTTTTGACGTAAAATCTCTGAAAGATCTGAATTTTTACGGTCTAACCAAAAGCGAGAAATAAAAACAGAAATAACAATTAGCTCGGTAAGGATAATAGTAACTCTACCAGTAGTGGTAATCCATTTAAGAAAACGTGCTCCAAAAGATCTTGGATTTTTGGATTCTGGTAATAGAGAAATTTCTTTCTTGGCAGCCATATATCCAGTATATACGACTATTTGTGGAAAATAAAATCTTTAAATTTTATAAAATATTTTTGATAATCATTTGCTTCATCAAGTTTTAAAAAACGAACAGAAAATATGTAGGTAAGTAGGCCAACAATTGAAGAAATTATCATTAATGTCAAGACTGGAATGACATGTGTAGTGTCTAAAATGAAAAGATCTAAAAATTTTATTGAAAACCAACTACTAATACCCATCAAAAGAGCAGAAACAAAAATTTTATAGAATTTAGTGAGCATTAGAGACCAATTGAAACCATCGACAACTCTGATAAACATAATTAATAGACCAAAGAGTTGAATTAAATTGCCAACCGAAGCACTAATTGCTAAACCAATCACTCCAAGATTTGTAAACCTAACAAAGTAGAAACTGGTTAAAATATTTACAATTAAGGAAATTGTTGAAACAATGAAAGGAATTTTGGTGTTGTGAAGAGCATAAAAAGCTCTAACCAATATCTGAATTACTGCCTGACAAATTATCCCTGGTGTTAAAAAAGCCAAAATTCTAGAAGTTAAAATAGTGGCTGTCCAAGGAAATTCACGAGATCCATAGAGAAGTCTAATAAGGGAAACTCTTTCGACCAAAATTAAAGCACTAATGGGAACGGCAATAAACAAACTTTGAACAATAATTCGATTAACGGTATTTCTAAAAGTATTTAACTCGTTTTTAGCAATATTTTTTGAAAGAACAGGAAGAGATGCTTGACCAACAGTAGTTCCAAAAATACGGCTAGGCCAATACATAAATTGAAGGGCTAAATTTAAAAGAGAAATGGAGCCAGAAGCAAGAGAACTGGCAAAAAACAAAGTAACAGTATTTTCAATTTCACCCAAACCTAACGATAAAATTCTTGGTACCATAAGTCTAAAAATCTCTCTGACACCACTTAATTTTGTTCTAATTATGGGATAGTAAACAAAACCTTGACGACGAAGAACTGGTATTTGAATAGCTAAATGAAAAAAAGCACCAACAACAGCTCCAACGGCCACTCCATAAATTCCAAAAATTGGAGCTAGGGTAAAAATACTAATAATAATGAAGAGGTTGTAGACAATAGGGGAGATAGCTGGAATAATAAAAATCTGATTGACTTGAAGAATGGCGGTAACAAAATTACTAAGGAGAAAGAAAATTTGAGCAATAAGAAGTATCCGACTAATACCAACCATAAGAGTTAACTGCTCTGGGGAAAAACCAGCAGCAATTAAAGCTGAAATTGGTTTAATGAAAATGAAAGCAATAAGAGAAATGAAAATAAAAGTAATAAGGAGAAGATTGATAACAGTTGAAGCGATTTCGTCGGCAACTTTTTTGTTTTTATGTAGATAACTAGAAAAAACTGGAATAAATGAAGCTGATAAAACACCAGTAACTAAAAGTTTAAAAATTAAATCAGGGAGACGAAAAGCAGCATTATAAACATCAAGTTGAGCAACACAACAAGAAAAGAACTTAGCATAAAGAAAACGGTTTCTTAAAAGACCAAGAATAGAAGAAATACTGAAAGTTATGGCTAAAACCAAAGAAGCTGACAAAATAGTACTTTGTTTTTTTTGACTTATAAGCTGAATTCTTTCTTTAAAGGTCATGATTTGAATTATATCTGATTATTAACTAGTTATATATGGTTGTAAATAGGAAAAAGATAAGATAAAATACTGCTCATGCCAATTAGTTTATCTGCAAAAAAATCATTAAGAAAATCCTTAAAAAATAATAAGGATAATGTTTCTTTTAAAAATCAGTTAAAAACTATTATTAAAAAGTTTTTAGCTAAACCAACTAATGATGGTTTAAAAGAAGTTTATTCTATTTTAGATAAAGCTGTTAAAAAGAATTTATTTCATAAAAATAAATCTGACAGACTTAAATCTAACTACTCAAAAAAAGTTGGGATTGAAGTTGTAAAAAAAGTTGTGGCTAAGAAAAAACCAACTAAAAAAATAGTCAAAAAAGTGACTAAAAAATCTAACAAAAAAATGTAATAGCCACAGAGATTTGGATTTATCCAAATAATGTGGCAAAATGAAGAGTATCTAAGAGATACTCTTTTTTGTTTTTTAAACTAAAATGAAAAATTTTTTTATAACAACCCCAATTTATTACATAAATGATATTCCTCATATTGGTCATACTTGTACAACAGTGGCTGCTGATGTAGTGGCTAGATTTCATCGAGCAAAAGGAGAAAATGTTTTCTTTTTAACTGGAACTGATGAGCATGGCCAAAAAGTAGCAGAAACAGCTTTAAAAGAAGGACTAGAAGTTAAGGTTTACTGCGATAAAATTTCCCCAAGATTTGAAGCAGCTTGGAAAAATTTAGACATTAGTTTTGATTTTTTCATTAGAACAACTGATGAACGACACAAGAAAGTGGTTGGTGAAATTTTGCAAAAAATTTACAATAATAATGATGTTTATAAAGCTAAATATGAAGGTTTGTATTGTGTTGGCTGTGAAAAATTTTTAACCGAAACTGATTTAGTCGATAACAAATGTCCTCTTCACCCACCAGAAAAAACTGTTTTTAAAAGTGAAGAAAATTGGTTTTTTAAATTGACTAAATATATTCCCGAGATTATTAAATTAATTGAAAATAATGAAAGTAATTATATTTTTCCAGAAGGTAAAAGATCGGAAATATTGACAAAACTTAAATCTGGAGTTAAAGATGTTTCAATTTCAAGAGAAAATGTAGAATGGGGAATTTCAACCCCTTGGGATGCAAAACAAACCGTTTATGTGTGGATTGACGCTTTAATAAATTATTTTAGTGCCACCCAGTTTGTGGATGGTAAAAAAGATTTCTGGCCAGCTGATTTACATTTACTTGGAAAAGAAATTTTGTGGTTTCACACCGTTATTTGGCAAGCAATGCTTCTTTCAGCAAAAATTGAATTGCCTAAAAAAACATACACTCATAGTTTTTACATGATTGATGGACAAAAAATGTCTAAATCTTTAGGTAATGTAATTTCACCACAACAGTTAATCGATCTATTTGGAGTTGAGGGAACTAAATATTTAATTGTTAGATCTTTTCCTTCTAAAAATGATTCAGATGTTGGAATTAATCGATTTAAGGAAAAATATAATGCTGATTTAGCTAATAATTTAGGAAATTTAGTTTCTAGAGTGGCAAAATTAGCTGAAGGTCAAAAAACAATAGATGAAGAAATTACTTTTGATATTGAGTTTGAAAATTTGATTAATAATCTTGATTTGGACGAAGCTTTCGGTTTAATTTTTAATAAATGGATTGACACTTCAAATTTAAAACTGAATCAAACTACACCATGGAAGTTAGAAAAGGAAAATCCAGAGAGAATTGCAGTATTAGATGAATGTATCAAAAATATAAGAAAGGCTGCCTTCCACTTGCAAATTTTATGCCCGAAAGTGGCCAAAAAAATTGAAAATTGTTTTAAAAATGAAGTAAAACCATTAAATGAGTCTTTATTTCCGAGAATAAAATAAGATGATTGATACACATGCTCACTTAGATACATTGTGCGACATTGATAGGGGGGTAGATAAGATTATTTTAGCTGCTTCTGGTATGAAAGACTCAAAAAATAACCTTATTTTAGGTGAAAAATATCCTGAAAAACTTTTAGCTAGTTTGGGAATACACCCAATGGAAAATCAAGATTCCCCTGCTGAACTGAAAAAATTAGTTGACGAAAATTATAAAAAAATTGTAGCGATTGGTGAATGTGGATTAGACTTTTCTAGTGATTTTGATAAAGAAAAACAAATTATTGTTTTTAAGAAACAAGTTGAATTGGCACAAAAATATAAATTACCTCTAATAATTCATGCAAGAAAAGCGGTTGATGAAACTGTAGAAATATTAAAAGAATATAAAAATTTATCGGGAGTTTTTCATTGCTATGCCGGAGGAAATAAAAGAATTAAAAAAATAATTGATTTGGGAGAAAATTGGTATTTTGGAATTGATGGAAATTTGACTTATGAGGATGGACTTGTGGAAATAGTTAAAAATATACCTAAAGATAGGTTAATTTTAGAGACTGATTGCCCTTACTTAACACCAGTGCCATTTAGAGGTGAAATTAACAGTCCAAAAAATGTGGAATATGTTTATAAAAAGGTAGCAGAAATTTGGGGAATGAGTTTTGAAGAAACAGAAAAAATAATTGACGCGAATGCTAAAATACTATTTTCAATCGATTAATTTATCTTTAAAAATAACAAGAAGAAGAATACCAATAGAAATTGAGGTTAAATAGCTAGTTTGAGGAGAGTTTGGAAATAAATATTTATCTAAAAGACCCCAAGTTCCCCTCCAGATTGTGACAAAAGTAACTGCTTCCAAAATAGTAAAAAATAGTTTGTTTTTAGAAATATGTCGAAAAATTTTTTTTATGAACATAGGTTTATTTTTGAAAATCGGAAATAATGGTTTCTAATTCTCTGACTGATGGATATTTGTCCATAAAAGCAATTTCCCCATTGATTAAAAGAATAGTTTTACCCTGAAGACCCATGTTTATTACACGTGACATGTCTTTTACATATTCGGGATCATAATCGATTTGAAGACGTTTACAAACTTCTTCGATATTGGAAAATAACTGTTTACCTTGTGGAGTTCCACGATCAAAAAGTTGTATTTTCATGAATTAATTATAACAAAATTTATTTTTTAGCAATTTGGACGGTATTAGAAAGAAGTGAAGCGATGGTCATAGGGCCGACACCGCCAGGAACTGGAGTGATAAAACTAGAAATCGGAGCAACTTGATCAAAATCAAAATCACCAGAAAGAGAACCATTTGAATCAATACTAAAACCAACATCAATAATAACAGCACCCTCTTTAATAAAGTTTTTATTGACAAACTTTGCCTTACCAATAGATGAAATTAAAATATCGGCATTTTTACAAATTTCTGGTAAATTTTGAGTGGAGGTGTGACAGATGGTTACTGTTACATTTTTTGCCATAAGTGAGGCAAATAATGGAATTGATACTTCTGGACTACGACCAATTATTACCGCGTTTTTACCGCTGACATCAATTTGATACTCTTCTAATAATTTAATAATTCCTAGAGCCGTGGCAGAAACAATTCCACTTGATTTTTTTTGGAAAAGAAGACCCAGATTAAAAGGACTAAGACCATCAGCATCTTTTTTAGGATTAATTTGGGATAAAACTTTTTCGGTATCAATTTGCGATGGAAGCGGAAGCTGAACCATAAAAGAAGTAACTAAATTGTCTTGATTTAATTTATCAATTAGAGCTAAAACAGCTTCTGTGGTAGAGTTTTGATCTAGTTGATGAATGTTTCCGCCAATACCGATAGATTCGGCTTTTTGTTGCTTCATTTCCACATATTTTTGACTGGAAAGATCGTTGCCAACGATAATAATATCTAGAGTTGGTTTAATATCTAAATTTCTAATTTCTGACGACAAGTCATTTAGAATTTTTTCTGAAAGTTTTTTGCCATCTAAAATTTGCATAATTGATTATATTAAGGGCGGACACATTAGTCCGCCCGTACAAAATTATAAAGTTGTTAATATTTCTGATCCATTTTTAGTAATTAAAACTGTATGTTCGAATTGGGCGGAATTAGAACCATCAAGAGTGCGAATGGTCCAGCCGTCATTACGATCGAGAGTAATTTTGGAATTTGGAGAAGCATTAACCATTGGTTCAATAGTGAAAATCATCCCCTCTTTTAACACTACTTTTTCCTGACTAGTGTCGAAGTGGTAAACGAAAGGATCTTCATGAAAACTGATACCGACTCCATGACCACCAAGTTCGCGAACAATACTATAATTATTTTTTTTAGCGATAGGCTCGATAATTTTACCAACACAATCATTTAATAATTTGCCAGGTTTAAGGCATTTTATAGAGTCATTGAGACATTTTTTAGTAATATTAATTAAATTTTGAGCTTCTTTACTAATTTTTCCAACAGGAAAAGAAGCAGAAACATCACCGTAATAGCCATTTAAAATAGTCGTAACATCAATATTTATAATGTCTCCTTCTTTTAAAATTTCATCTACTGATGGAATACCATGACAAACAACGTTATTAATAGAAGTACAAATACTTTTAGGAAAACCACTGTAATTTAGAGGAGCAGGAATGGAATGATGGTCGACAATGAACTTATGACCAAGTTCATTTAATTTTTCAGTGGAAACACCTGCTTTAATAATTTTAGAAAGATATTCTAAAGTAAGGGCTGCCAATTTTGACGATTTTCGGATGCCTTCAATTTGTTCTAGAGTTTTAATAATAATCACTCTTGTATTATATAACGATTTTTCTATATTCCCAATAAGAATAGGCAAAAATGAAAACCGTAACGATTAAAATTGGAACTAAAATAAAAAAGACAGAAAATTGAGGAAAAGGTAAGCTCAAAAGATTTAAAAACCCGACTATTTTAAATAATTTACCACCGAGCTGATGAGTTTTATCCCAAACTTTTTCATTAGACATAGTCCAAGGAGTACGGATTCCAACAAACCAATTTTGTTTAGCATGAGTCATTAAAACTCCGGCATAATAAAAAAGAATAGCAAAAGCTGGAGAAAGAACTTGCATCATATTAAAACTAATACCTAAATTCCAAATGATGGTAGTTAAATAAATATAAAAGAAAAAGGCAAAAATTAGATTAATAAAAATTTGAAAATAGTTTTGAAATTGACTAAAGTTCTTTTTATAAGGATCTATTTTTGGCAAAAAAATAAAAATAAAAAACAAGAAAACTGATAAAATCGGCATAAAAAATAAACCAAAAGCTTTTGAAGAATAACCATTTGGTTGACTATTTATTCCCCAATGAGTGGCAACTTGAGGTGGAAGAATTGGATAAAAATAAATAGCGACGACAAAAGAAAATAAAATTAAAATAATAGGAAAAATAATTGAAAGTTTTTTTGTTTTCATGGTTTCATTATAATGCTAAAATTCAGACATGCAAAACAGCTCTTGGCAAAAAGTAAGTAAGTGGTACAACAACACTGTTGGAGACGAAGGTCATTATTACCACCAACATATAATAATGCCAAATTTAAGGCGAATTTTAAATTTAAAAGATAATGAATCTCTTTTGGATTTAGCCTGTGGACAGGGAATTTTGGAAAGAAATATGAATGAAAAAATTGAATATATAGGAATTGATTTGGCCAGCAATTTGATTAGAGAAGCCAATGAAAAAAAAATTAATAAAGAACATAAATTTTTAATTGCCGACGTAAGTAAAGATTTACCAATTAGTAAAACTAATTTTGATAGTGGAGCTATTGTTTTAGCATTACAAAATATTAAAAAAGCTTTTGGAGTGATTAAAAATTTTTCAAAACACTTGAAAAAAGATGGCAAATTAGTAATTGTTTTAAATCATCCAGTGTTTAGGATCCCCCGCCATAGTAGTTGGGGTGAAGATATAAGTAATGGAAAGATTCAATATCGTCGAATTGATAGTTATACTACACCTCTAGAAATTCCAATTTTAGCTCATCCGGGAAAAATAAAAAGTGAAAATACTTGGTCTTATCATTATCCTTTATCAGCTTATAGTGAAATGCTTTTTGACAACGGATTTTGTATTGAAAAAATAGAAGAATGGATAAGTGATAAAAAAAGCACCGGATCTAACGCTAAAGTTGAAGACAGAGCTAGAAAAGAATTTCCATTATTTATGACAATAATTGCGAAAAAGAACTAATTTAGCTTTTTAATTGTTTACCAAAAGCGACACATTCCTGGAGGGTTTCAACAAAAGCAAAGCCTTTAAATTCAAGAGCTTCTTTTATTCTTTTGGTAACTTCAGAAATATTTTTAGCATCGACTGATTTGGCAAAAATATTAGGGTTAATAGTTTTGAGTAACTCTATTATATTGATTGGTTCGTTTAAATTACCAAGTGGAGTTGATTTTGTGCGAGCACCTTTGGGAGTGGTAGGACTGGTCTGACCAGTGGTTAAACTGTAAAGAAAATTATTAGAAACAAAAACTTTAATATCAATGTTGGCCCTGGCAGCGGCGATTAAATGGTTTAAACCTTCACCGTAAGCACCACCATCACCAGCAATAACACAAACCATAAGATTTGGATTGATTAATTTTTCACCCATAGCGACAGCAATAGATCGACCATGAAGAGTATGAACACCATAAGTTTTAAAGAAATCAGCCATATTACCAACACAACCAATATCGTAATTCATGACAACATCGGAAGATTTTAAATTAAGAGAATTAAAAGCAGTTTGAATAGCTGAAAAAACTAAAAAGTTATGACAACCTGGACACTAAGTGGGAACAATTTTTGAGCGATAATTAATATTCATAGTTTTAAACCCTCTGCCCTGCGTGCATTTCCTTTGACAGGATAACTTTTTAATAATTTAATGATTTCTTCTGGAAAGAAAGGACGGCCATTGTTTTTATTGATTATTCTAGTTGGATTAAAATCGAATTGAGATTTAAGAAGAGTAACTAGTTGGCTAGTACCATTGTTTTCTATAACAATAATTTCTTTAAAAGCATTAATAATAGTTTTAATTTCAGGATTAATTGGCCAGAGAGTTTTTAATTGTAAAAAAGCAAAATCTTCTTTATTTTCTATTAATTTTAAGGCTTCAAGAATAGCTCCTTTGGGAGAACCCCAGGCAATAATTAATTTTTTGGCTTTTTTAGATCCAAAAAAATTAGCTTTTGGACAAATAGTTAAAGCAACTTTATTTTTTAACATTCTCTTTTTAGACATTTTTTCTGAAAGATTAGCATCTTCTGTGGCAAAACCATATTCGTCATGTTCATAGCTGTTGGATAAAAATTCACCATTTGGAGTGCCTGGAAGAGAAAGTGGAGAAATGCCGTTTTTAGTGAAAGCATATCTTTTATAATCTTCATCTTCAATTTCATTTAGAATTTCACCCTTATCAATTTTTACTTCCATTTCTGGGAAATAATTAGTACTACCACTTGATTCACCGATTAATTTATCGCTTAAAACTATTATTGGAGTTTGGAGATGAGCAGCTAGATCAAGAGCAGTATGGCTTAATTCAAAAGATTCATCGAGATCTCCTGGAGCAAGAACAACTTTGGGAAATTCACCATGACCAGAATAGATAGCATGAAGAAGATCTCCTTGACTTGTCCACGTTGGAAGGCCAGTGGCTGGACCTGGTCTTGATACTAAATAATAAACCATACCAATTTCAGTAATTCCACAGAAACTGATAGCTTCATTCATGAGAGCAAAACCACCACCTGAAGTGCCTGTGGCACTACGAGCCCCAGTGAAAGCAGCACCAGCAGCCATGTTAGCTGAAGAAATTTCATCTTCTGGATGGATTACTGTTAATTTATATTCTGTTTGTTTGGCAGCCAAAAAATGGAGAGCACCGGTGGCTGGAGTCATTGGATAAGCGGAATAAAAAATGCCACCACCCTTGATAAATCCCCAACCAAAAGCTTCGTTACCGTCATAAAAACCCATTTTTATCTTTTTGCTTGGTTTTTTTATTTTAATTTGAAACTTAAAAAAGTTTTTAAATGCATATTGATAAGCAATATTAAAAGCATTACAGTTTAAGTCACCGTGTTTACCGTAAGTTTCACAAATAAGATCTTTAATGAGAGTAGTATCTAAATCATAAAGATAAGCAGCTACTCCTAGACAAAGTGTATTAACAACTAAAAGACTACCAACTTCAGTGGCCATATCTTTTAAAGGCAGACGTAAAAACTTAGCTTTAGTTTTGACTTTAGAGAAATCCTCATCAGAAAAAATTAAAGTATCTTTAGTAAATTCTTCTAAGTGTTGTTGCCAATGATTTGGATAGACAGAAAAAAATAGATCCACATTAAAATGAGTGGAAAAAACTTTTTCGTCGGAAAAAGTAATTTGATAAGTATTGTGACCACCACGAACCAGAGATGGATATTCACTATAATCGACCAAATTAAAACTATGATCAATTAAAAATTTGGAAAAAAGTTGACCGGCAGATTTAATGCCAGAACCAGCAGGACCAGCAATTTTTATAGTGGAAAAGTTTGACGTCATGGCTTCATTTTACTACAGAATTATTGAATTTTCTTAGGGCTAGATTTAATTAAAAAAAACAGATATCTTTAATGTGATGATATTAAAAAAGGTTAAAGATTTTTTTAAAAAAACTGGACCTGGTTTTGTGACTGGAGCAGCCGACGATGATCCTTCTGGAATTGCTACTTATTCGATGGTGGGAGCAAAATTTGGATATAAATTGAATTGGATGATGTTGTTTTTATGGCCGGCGATGGTTTCTATCCAAGAAATGTGTGGTCGAATAGGAATGGTAAGTGGTAAGGGGTTGGCAAGTATTATTAAAAAATATTATTCAAAAAGAATGTTGGTTTTAGCTACTTCACTTTTGGCCATCGCTAATATAATTAATATTGGAGCAGATTTAGGAATAATGGCGGCATCAATGCAAATGCTTTTTGATTTTAATTATTATTATTGGCTAGCAGTGGCCGCTATTTTTATAGTGTGGATGCAAATTGCTATTCCTTATCGAAAATATATAAAATATTTACAATGGCTTGGTTTAGTTTTGATAGTTTATTTAATAACAGCATTTTTAGTTAAACATGATCTTAGCGATTTGGTTTGGGATACTTTTGTTCCTCAGGTAGAAATAAATTTGGAATATTTAATGATTATTATTGGGTTAGTCGGAACAACCATTTCACCTTATCTGTTTTTTTGGCAAAGTGCACAAGAAGTTGAAGAGCAAATCGCAACTGGAGAAATTAAAGATTTTAATTCTCATCCAGTAACTACTAGACATGAAGTTAAATTAATGGAATTTGACACTAAAATAGGAATGGCTTTTTCTAATTTAATAGCTTTGGCAATTATGTTAACAACAGCAGCAACTTTACATGCAAACGGAATATTTTCAATAGATACTCCACAACAAGCAGCAATGGCTTTAAAACCATTAGTTGGAAATTTTGCTTATATCCTATTTGCAGTCGGAATAATTGGAATTGGATGGCAATCAATCCCAGTTTTGGCTGGATCTTTGGCATATGCTTTATCTGAGACTTTTGGATTTAAAGAAGGATTATCTAAAAAATTTAGCCAAGCTAAAGTATTTTACATAATTATTGCCGTAGCAACGGGAATTGGTTTTTTAATAAATTTATTAGGGATTAATGTGATGAATGCTTTATATTATGCAGCCATAATTAATGGTTTAGCGTCAGTGCCGTTGATTGCAATTATTATTAAAGTGTCTGATGATGAAAGAGTTGTTGGTAAATTTAAAACTAAGAAAAAACATAGATTTGCCGCTTTAGTAACTCTATTTTTTATGACAATGGCAATGTTGGTAATGTTGTGGCAATTAGTGGCAAGTAAACTTTAAAGAAGCTTGCAATTAGAGTTGATTGTGATAGACTACAGACTGATTTAAGCAATTGGTGCATTTATATTTTGTGGGCACCGCAAGTTTCTAGGTTAAGGCCGAAAAACAGGTTTGGGTCAACAAATATTATGTATCAGAATAAATTCACCAATAACTTTGGTGCAAGAAGTCGACAAAAATCCAATGGTAATCAAATCCGATTTGGAGGTCGAAGTAATTTTAGCCCAAGAAATGGAAATAGTGGCAGTAGGTTTGGTGGTCGAAAAAACCGAAGTTTTGAAAGCCGAATTGACACCTCAATGTTTATTAGAAGAGCTGAACCAGTTATAAAAATCGAAGATGTTGTTGTTAAAAATAAATTTTCCGATTTTGATTTTAGTCCGGTTTTAATGGACAACATTAAAAATAAAGGTTATTTAAAACCAACTTCTATTCAAGATGAAATTATTCCTCGTATTTTAGAAGGCCGAGATGTTTTAGGAGTTGCCAATACTGGAACTGGAAAAACTGCCGCTTTTGCATTGCCTTTAATTAATCAAATTTTATTGGACTCAAGCAAAAGAATAATTGTTTTGGCACCAACTAGAGAGTTGGCCCAACAAATTAAACAAGAAATTAGATCTTTCACTTTTGGACTTAGAGTTTATGTGGCTTTAGCAATTGGCGGAGCTTATATTAGAGAACAAATTTTGGATATTAAAAGAGATCCACATATTATTGTTGGAACTCCAGGAAGAATTAAAGATTTAGCCAAACGAAGAATAATTAATTTTTCTCGACTTAATACTGTGGTTTTAGACGAAGTTGATCGAATGTTGGATATGGGTTTTGTGGAAGATATTAAAGAAATTGTAAAGCAAATTCCCTCCCCTCATCAAACATTATTCTTTTCCGCGACAGTTAATAAAAAAATTGAACACTTAATTGATTCATTTTTAACTAATCCAGCTAAAATTTCGGTTAAAACTCAAGAAAGTTCTAAAAATGTGGAACAAAACATTGTTAGAGTAAGACGAGAAGAAAAAGAAATTACTTTGCATAGATTATTAGCACAAGAAGAATTTAAAAAAGTGTTGGTTTTTGGAGCAACTAAATCGATGGTTGAAAAAATATCTGTTGGTTTAGGCCAAAAAGGATTTAGGGTTGGATCACTTCATGGTGACAAAGCTCAATACCAAAGACAAACAACTTTAAGAAAATTTAAAGAAAACGAAATCAATATTTTAATTGCTACTGATGTGGCAGCCAGAGGCTTAGATGTGGCCGATATTACTCATGTAATTAATTTTGATAAACCAAACAATTACGAAGATTATGTTCACCGAATTGGACGAACTGGTCGAGGTGATAAAACTGGTTTTGCGTTGACGTTTGTGGAAAGCAAATATTAAAACCCACCCGGTCCCGCAGCAGCGGGACCACCCTCCCTTGACAAGGAGGGCTATATTATTTTTTTTGATTTATTGTTGTACTTGCGGATGCTGATATATAAAAGAACCATAATTGTAACTAAAAGAAACCATTTTAAATTAAATTTCTTTTTAGTGGTTGAAGTGCCTAAAACAGTTGGAAATGAAGTTAGAATCGGAATAATTTGATTATCAGTATCTTTAATTTCTGTTAATAATTTTTTTTGAGCCAAGACTGTTTTTACAGGAACATCATTAAAAATAATTTCGCTATTTTTAATAATAAATAAATCGATAGCATTGTCTTTTTTTAAACCACTTGGATCGATAGCAAAAACCTGAACAGTCCAACGACCTTCAATTAATTTATCAATTTCAGTTTCTCTAACATCAAACCCAACTGTTTTAGAATAAGAAAATGGATTATTAGGGTTATTTAAAGTCCATTTAATTTCATATTTATCAATGCCAATATTGTCGATGGCTTGGTCCCATTTGATAGTAGAAACACTATTACTAGTGTTGTTTGGATTGGCACTTATGTTTTGAGGGGCAATAGATGGTTCAGTTTGGTCCCATTTAATTTCAATAAGAGAACTTGTCTGATTACCAGCCAAATCTTGAGATTGGAAATAAAGAGTATGTGAACCTTCAAAAGAAGGTCTTAAACAAAAATTATAATTAGTCCAACTATTTTCAGAATCCCATTTGTATTGGAAAATAAAAGGGTTATTTTCAATATTAGTTAAATTTATTTCTGGCTGAGTTCTATACCAATTATTATCGGCATTAGAAGAAGATGGAGTTATGGAAAAACCCAAAATTGGTTTAGTTTTGTCGATGTTGGCACTATTGGAAAAAATTAAATCAGTATTGCAATTACCAGCGGTATCACAAACATTTAAACCAACAGAACAAGTTTGAAAAGAACCTTCGCTGAAAATTTGGCAAGTTGGATTATTACCAGAAATAACGCCATTTTCATCGGTAAAATTAAAAACTGAAAGTTGATCGGTGTTGTACCAACTGTTTCCAAATTCGGTTTTGTTTAAAAGAGTTGGTGGGGTTTTATCGATATTATTGATAGTTATAATTTCAGTAGCAATGTTACCAACACTATCAGTGGCAATAAAAGTAAAAGAATCATTTGATTCAAAAGTGTGAGAAGTAAAATTTAAAGTGCCTTCATTGGTAGAAGCTGAGACAATAATATCTTGATTGGTTAAATTTGTGTTGTATAAATCGATGGTAATAATTGGAGGAGTGGTGTCGGGAAGAGAAACTGTTATAGCATCTTTTAGAGTAAAAATATCACTTTTAAATAAAATTCCACAATTTTCTAAACCATGAATTCTGATTTGTAATTGATATTTTTTGGGATTTATGGGAGCATTTATTTGAAAAAATTCTGAATAATCGCCTGATTTAAGATGGTTTGGAGTGTCAACACAATTCCACTCTCCAGAATTACCAAACCTCCAGGAAGTTGATCTCCAATCATTGTTCCAAAACCACCACCAATCTGTGTTAACACTTACTCCGACAGTAATTGAATCTCTGGAAAAAACATTGATTGAATTTTGTCCATTAACAGTGGCCGAAAGGACACTTCTTTTGTCGGTAAAAGTGATGAAGGAAATAATATTGTTGTTTAAATCTCTGGCTTCAACTTTATAATTTGGTCGATAAATACCATCGAGTTGATAATTATAAATAAAAGAACCGGATTCGTCGGAATTAATTTGATAATTAACATTTAAATTGTCTGAAGTGATATTTAAAATGTATTGAGTATTTGATAAAAAATTATTACCAGAAATAATAGCAATATCGGTTGGAGAATAATCAGCCTTGTCGGTGGTGATTTGGGGAAATTTTATGGATTCACTTTCAATAACTTTTGGAGTTGGAGTTGGAGTTGGAGTTGGAGTTGGAATTAAAGTTGGGGTTAATGTTGGTGTTTCGGTGGGGATTAAAATATTTTCTGTTAAGGTTGAAGCGATATCGGTTGGGATTGGTGTGATTTCGGTTATTGGAATTTCAGTGGGGATAATTTGAGCGCTGGAAGTGGATTCTTCTAATAATTGAGCGTTAACAGGTTGAACTGTAACTATAAAAAATAATAGAAAAGTGATTAGTAAAGAAAACATTTATAACATAATACACAATTTAATTGTGATAATGTAAACTAAATGTTTTTATTTAAAATTTTTTAATAAATCTAATTTTTCTTGGCGTGATAATTTTTTAATTTTTGATTCTTCTTTTGAAGCTTCAGACCTGTCAATAAATTCTTTTGAATAAACTAATTTTACTGGTCGTCTAATTTTAGTATATTTAGCACCGAGTTTTGAATTATTATGTTCTTTAATCCTTCTGTCTAGATCGGTAGTAATACCAGTGTAAAGAGTTTGATCATTACATTGAATAATGTAGACAAAATACATTTTTATTTTTTCTTTTCAATAAAATATTTTTTATCTTTAATTTTATTTGGTAAAAGAGACTCTTTGGTATATTTTTCGTAACCTTTACCATAGCCAATGTCTTCCATTAATTTGGTTTCGGGGTTGCGGAGATTAAGCGGTATTGGTAAATTACCATGAATCTCAACGTCTTTAAGAGCAGATAAATAGGCTTCATAAGCTGACCTATCTTTAGGTGATTTTGCTAAATAAACCACGCCATGGGCTAAATTTTCACGACATTCTGGATAGCCAATTTTCATAACTGCATCGAAAACATTATTGGCCAACATCAGGGCTGAAGAATTGGCAATGCCAATATCTTCACTAGCAAAAACAACCATACGACGGGCAATAAATTTTGGATCTTCACCAGCAGTAATCATTCGGGCTAAATAATAAAGAGAGGCGTCGACATTACTGGCGCGCATGGATTTAATAAAAGCGGAAATGGTATTGTAATGCTCCTCACCTTTTTTGTCGAAACGGAGAAAAGAATTTTGAAGGGCTTGTTTTAAACTTTCTAGTTTTAAATCGCCATAAAGAGTAAAAGCGTTATCCATGATGGTAATACATTGACGAGCATCACCATTGGCCATTTGAATAATCCAATCTTTGGCGTCTTTTTTGATTAAAACCCCTCCGGTCTTACGACCACCCCCCCTTGACAGGGGAGCTAATTTTTGAACTGCCTTATCGATGATTTGACTCATTTCATCGTCGGATAATTCTTTTAAAACAAAAACTCGACAACGAGAAAGAAGTGGAGAAATGACCTCAAAGCTGGGATTTTCAGTGGTGGCACCGATTAAAATTAATTTTCCCGATTCAACTGAGGGAAGTAGAAAATCTTGTTGAGCTTTATTAAAACGATGAATTTCATCTAGAAAAAGAATATTCTTTTCCATAGGACGATAAGCGGCAATAATTTTTTTAATATCATCTTTACTGGCAGAAACTGCCGATAACTCGTGAATAGTAGCCTCGGCTTCACTGGCTAAAATTCGAGCTAATGTGGTTTTACCAACTCCAGGAGGACCCCAAAAAATCATGGAAAAAACTTGGTGGTTTTCGATTGCCAAACGAAGCGGTTTTTGAGGACCAACCAGATGAGTTTGACCGACAAAATCTTCTAAATTTTTAGGACGAAGTAATGAAGCTAACGGTTGTGAAATCATTCGGGTTTTATTTGGTTAATATCCCAGTATAGACTAGAGATGTTTGATGGTCAACTCGGAAATTATAGTGTCACTGTCGAGTGACAAAACAAAATCGATGGCTTTGACAACTTGGTGTGGATCCATGGCTTTAGATAAATCACAATTGGTACCATCGGTAAATTTGGTAGCCATAACTCCAGGATAAATATCAACAACTTTAATACCAAAATTGGCTAATTCTGGTTGAATTGACTCAGAAAAACCTTTCAAAGCCCATTTTGATGAGTGATAAACCGAATTAAAAGCTTTAGGATGAAGACCTGCAGTTGAATTAATATTAATAATAGTGCCTGATTTTTGTTTTTTAAAAAAAGCAACCAAAGCTTGAGTTGTAAAAACAGGGCCAAGACTGTTAACTTCGTAGACTTTTTTTATTAATTTAGGGTCGTTGGATTCGATTTCACCATCAATATAGATACCAGCACAATTAATAAAACAATCAATCTTGTGATGTTTTTTTATAACATTTTTAATGCTGGCAGAAACTACAGAGAAATCGGAAACATCACAAACCTGGTAATCGCAATCGAATTTTTTAGCAACAGTTTCTAAAAATTTTTCGTTAATATCAAAAATTATGACCTGTGCTTGACGAGAAAAAAAAGCAGCTAGTTGACGACCAAGACCGTTGGCACCACCAGTAATACAAATAACTTTTTTCATTATTTAAGTTTACAATAAAAAACAAGTTATTTAAAAGTAGGACAACTGTCAGGTGTTTTTAAAATAGCCCTATGAATAGTTTTGGGCTATAATTTTTTATGGAAATAATTGTTGTTTTAATTTTATCTTTAGGCTTAAGATTGATAGGAATTAATCAATCTTTATGGTTAGACGAAGCAATTTCGGCAAATGTAGCTCAAATGCCATTTTGGGAAATTATTAAAAATTTTTCAATAAATGATTTTCATCCCCCACTTTATTATCTATTTTTAAATTTTTGGACAAATATTTTTGGAAACAATGTAATAGTTTTAAGATTAAGTTCCGTTTTGTTTTCATTAATTACAATTTATTTTGTTTATTTAATTGGTAAAAAAATTAAAAATAAAAAAATTGGAATTTGGACGGCTTTGATTTTGGCGGTTAATCCATTGTTCGTTTATTACTCACAGGAATTAAGAATGTATTCAATGGCGACGATGTGGTTGATAATTGGATTTTATTACTTTATAAAAATTAAAAATAAAGAATATAAAATAAAAGATTTAATAATTTTAAATCTAATGATGGCTTTGGCGTTTGGAACTTTTTATGGATCAATTTTTCTAATTGCCACTTTTGCTATTTATTTATTAATCAAAAAAGAATTTAAATTATTTTGGTTGACTAACATAGGAGTCGTAATTGCCATAATAGTTTTAACTCCCCTTTTGTTAATTCAAATTAAAAATTCAAAAATAATGTTGGCTCAAGTAACTAATTGGATGTTGGTTTTAGGTAAGGTAAATTTAAAAAATCTGTTGTTAATTCCATTGAAATTTAGTATTGGGAAAATAAGTTTTTTGCCAAAAACTTTATATTATTTAGTTGGAGGAAGTTGGAGTTTGATTATCTTTGGATTAATTTTAAAAAACAAAAAAGAAAATAATTGGTTAAAAATATTTTTAACAGTACCAATAATTTTAGCCATTTTATTTTCAATAAAATCACCGCTTTTACAATATTTTAGATTTTTATTTTTAGTGCCAATTATGGCTTTAATTTTGGCAATAAATGCTAATAAATTTTGGCAAAAAATATTAGTAGTTGGCGGTTTTTTAATTTTTAGTTTGGCTTATCTTTTAAATCCTAATTATTATAGAGAAGATTGGAAAGGAGTGGTAAAAAAGATTTCAGATGGCAGATCTCAGATCTTAGATAAAACGGTTTATATGATTGGGTCTTTTGGGGATCCGGTTAAGTATTATAGACCAGATATTCAGATTTCAGATATAAGATCTCCGATTGAAGGAAGGCAAATTTGGGTGATTCCATATGGAGAAGCAATTCATGGAATAAATTCGGAAGAAATATTAAAAAAATTAGGTTATAAAAAAACTAGCGAAGAAAATTTTAGAGAAATAAAATTAGAAAATTGGCAAATAGGTTACACAAATTTTTCTAATTAGATTTTTTTGTTACTTTTCGTTGAACGATTTGGTCTAACATTTTTCCAAATTCTTTAGAAGTTAGACTACATTCACCTGAAGGGTTTCCGTTATTCATCCATAACCATCTAGAATTATCTCTATAAAAAGTATCTCCATTTAAAGAAAGAGAGTTATTGTTATCTCTTAATTCTGTTTTTTTTGAAATTTTTTTTATACATCTATCGTCTAAAATTTTTTTTATAAATGGTATATTACTTAAAATTTCTTTACCCATAATAGCCAGAGTATAACACTTATTTTTTCTTTTCTTTATCTAATTTATTAATACCTAGAATCTTGACTCCAAAATAAACGATAAGAGCAATAATAATGAAATCGATAAAATTACTAATAAAATTTCCCCACATAACTTTGGCATTACCAATTACAAAATAATTAGAACTTAGATCACCTGCTCTGCTAATTAAAATACCAACAAGTGGATTGATTATGTCGTTAACAAAAGAAGTAATAAATTTAGTGATGGAACCACCCATGATAAAACCGACAGCTAGACCAACAACACCTTGAGAACGAATAAATTCAACAAATTCTTTCATCGCTTTCATATTTTTATTATACAACTAAAAAATAAACATGGCGTCGCCAAAACTAAAAAAACGATATTGTTTCTCAATAGCTTCTTGATAAGCCTTAAAGACATATTTTTTTGAAGCAAAGGCAGAAACCAACATTAAAAGGCTAGATTCTGGAAGGTGAAAATTAGTAATAAGAGCATCGACAAATTTGAATTTGTAGGGAGGATAAATAAATATTTGAGTTGAACTTTTGCCAGAGTTAATTTTATAAAAATTCCTCTTCACACATTTTTTTGGCTGGTGAATGTGCGTCGCACGTTCAAGGCCTTCAAAAATGGTAAATTCAGAATTTTCTAAATTATTATTAATTAATGTAGCAGCAGATTCGAGGGTGCGGATGGAAGTGGTGCCGACAGCAATAATTCTTTTACCTTGTTTTTTGGCCAGATTAAGGCGATTAGCAGTATCTGGAGTTATCTCGTAAAATTCTTGATGAAGAGTTTTAGTTGCAATATTTTCTGGACGAAGGTTTTGAAAAGTTCCAAGACCAACATGAAGAGTGATATATTCTATTTGAACTCCCTGTTTTTTTAAATCAGAAATTAATTTTTTGGTGAAGTGAAGACCAGCAGTAGGAGCTGCTGCTGAGCCTAATTCTTTAGCATAAACGGTTTGATATTCTTTTCTAATTTCTTTTTCCGAATCCTTGGTAGAAATATAGGGTGGAAGTGGAGTGTATCCAATTTTATCTAAAGTTTGAAGAAAAATTTGATGACTTTGATTAAATTTAAGCTCAATTTGACCGGTATCTTTATCGCTTGTTAAAACTTGAGCTTCTAATTTATGACCAAAAGTTAAATTTTGACCGACAATTAGACGGGGTTTGGAAATAGCCAACCAAGAAAAAACATTGATTTGGCGAAGTAACAAGATTTCAAAGTTACCACCAGTTATTTTTTTACCAAAAAGACGAGCTGGGAAAACTTTACTTTGGTTTAAAACCAAAACATCATTGGGGCCTAAAAGTTTTTTTAAATCAAAAAAATTAAGGTGATTTATACTGCCATTTTTTTTGTTTAAAGACAAAAGACGACAGTGATCACGCCTAGATTCAGGCTTGTTGGCAATTAAAGAATCTGGAAGAGAATAATAATAGTTTTTTTGATCTAGAAACATTTTTGTATTTTAACAGTTGACTGTCAATTAATTTGCTTTTAGTTGACAAATTAGATACAATATCAACGTAGAGAAGTTTCTGTCAAGCCGAATAGTTTTGAAAAGAGATCCTACAGTTATATATTTTTTAGACAATGATCAAAAAATTGTATGTCGGAGGATTGAGTTTCAATACTACCGATGAGACCTTAGGGGCATCTTTTGCCCAAGCTGGAACTGTTGTTTCAGCTATTGTTATTAAAGATAAATTTTCCGGTAGATCCAAAGGTTTTGGATTTGTGGAAATGAACAGCGAAGAGGAAGCTCAAGCTGCTATCGAAATGTGGAATGATAAGGAATTGGATGGCCGAGCCGTTAAGGTTAACGAAGCCAGACCAATGGAAGATCGACCTCCACGAAGAGATAATTTCTCACGCGGTGGTAATGATCACGGTGGTTTTGGTGGTGGACGAAGTGGCGGAAGCAGATACTAATTCTCGTTTCTTAAAACAATAAAACAGGGTGCTAAAAACACCCTGTTTTTGCGTTATAAAAGGATAATCTTATAATTGATCTAAATTTTTTCTTTTGGCAGCCTCGATTTCTGGTTTAATCTCTGAAAAGAAAAGTCGATTAAATTCAATTGTTCTTTTTTCAATATTTTCCACAACTCTGGGAGTCGTTTTTTTTTGCTGATGACCGACTAGGTTTGGCATCCAATTTCTTTTATAATGAGCTTTTTTATAATTTTCTTTACTCATATTTTTAATTTAAATTTCACCAACAGAAATTTCATTAATGGTAATTATTTGATCATTGACTAAAACTTTCTCATTTTTCTTTTTACCCAGAAGAGCTTCCCCTATTGGACTTTTAATGGAAATCCAATCTTTTTTAAGACGAGCATCATTTTTACCAACGAGTGTAAGAGTTAAATTTTTTTTGTCAGATTCAAAAACAACAGAAACTTGGTGGCCAAAACAAATAGTTTCACATTGAGTTGGAACAGGTTGAACAATTGATTGCCTTAAGTCGTCCATGGCTTCAGAAATTTGAGAACTAAGAACTCCGGCTCTTTCACCCATAAAGATATAGGCAGAATTTTCCTTTAAATCCCCTTCGGCAGCAGCTTCGTTTCGCTGTTTATAGGTTCTTTCGAGTTCTTTTTGAAGGCTTTTTGTTTCTTTTTCAAGATTTTCTTTGCCCAATTTTGTGATCATGAGCAGTTATATTAACAAATCGGAGCAATAAATTCAAATTAAATTACCAATTAAAATAAGTTACTGTTATTTGTAGAACTGTGGCAAAAGAAACCCAAAGCAAATAAGGAATATTTATAAAAGTAACCCACTTTGCGTGAGGAAAAATGGAAAACATGGCCCAAATTAGAGTAGATAAAATTAAAATAATATCTATTGAAGCTAAAAAGTTGTCTTTTAAACCAAATTGAATGGGGGAAAAAATAATATTAAAGAAAATATTTAATATAAATGGTAATGAAACTAAAAAAGTTAGTTTACCTTTGAAAAATAAAGAAAAAACGTAACCAAAAGAAATAAATATCAATATATATAAAACTGTCCAAGTAGGCCCAAATAACCAACTTGGAGGGGCCCAGAATGGTTTTATTAGACTTTGATACCAACTTTGAGTATTATTCATACAATCTGGTAATTAATAAGTTAAACTAATTAGAATTATAGTCTTTTTTTGTTGAATAAAATCGAGAATTCGGCAACTGAAAACAAAACTATACAAATAATCAAAGTAACAATTATATTGGGATATCGATTGGCAAATTTATCGAGAGAACTATGTTTAATTAAAATGCCTAGGTAGGCCCAAATTAAAACTAGACCATAAGGAATATTTCTGTCTTTTAAAATTCTTAAAATACCAATAACAGCTCCTATTAGAAGAATTAAAATAGTCCAAATTTGATTAGAAATTCCAAAACCGTCCCAGTTTATACTGACTAAAAAAGTGGTTATATTAGCAATAACGGCCACAGTTATCCAACCAAAATAAACACTAAAGGGAGTTTTTATAAATAAATTTTCTTTAAAAGAAAATTTTTCTTTGTTTAAAATATCAGCAATTTTGATTAAGAAAAATAAAATATTGACGATCAACAAGACTGAGATAAAAATAAAGTTATAATGCCAAGCAAAAATCCAAAAAATATTTGTAATTGAAGTGATAGAAAAATAAATTCCAATTTTTTTAAATAATTTATCTTTATTGATTCCTTTGTTTTTTTGAAAAAGTCCAAATTGATATAAAGTATAGGCGGCAAGAAGAAAATAAATTAGACTCCAAATAGAAAAAGTTAAGCCAGATGGAGCAAATAAATTTTGATATGAATCTGAAATTTGTCCTGTTTTTACGCCATTAATAGGAATAATATTGGCCAAACTATTAACAACAACCATTCCTATATAAGTAACAGCAACAAAGATTTTTAGAAAAAGATTTTTATTTTTCATATTTTTAAATTTAACTAATTAAGTTTGACACCAATTGTAATTAATTACAATAATTTAAATAAAATGTTGTTTTAGGGATAAATTGTTAAAAGTAAAATTTATCTTATAGATAATTTAATAAGGTTATTGATACACTGAATAAAATATCATGAAAAGAATAGAATCTTGCGAAAGAAATAATGTCACAGTTGAATCTTTTGGCGGAAGTGGAGGGTTAGTAACTGGATCATGCCATATTTACGAGCGTGGAGATAATAAAATCGGAATTGATTATGGGAAATTTCAAGGAAAATTTGAAGAAATATCTGAAAAAGGAAGACTAAGAGACCTTGAATATATAAGTGAAATTTGTCGAGGGACATCAGATTTTTTTATGACTCACGCCCATATTGATCACATTGGATTATTTCCATTAATTGCTAAATATGGTTTTACTCCAAATGTTTATACTACAAGAGAAACATTTTAACTTTCAAAAATAATGTTGGAAGACTCTGTAAAAATTCAAGAAAGCGATAAGGAAAAAAAACCACTTTATAATAGGAAAGATGTTAATGATATTTTAAAACGAGTGAAAATAATTGAAGCATTTGAAGAAATTGATATTGGAAGTCGTCACGGTAAAATAACAGCTATTTTAATACCAAACGGCCACATGAACGGAAGTGTGTCAGTATTAATTAAAGATGGTGTTACTAAAAAAAATACCTTATTTACTGGTGATATTGGTAGACCAAATCAATTGACATGCGGTGGTTATAATGAATATTCCAGTAAATACCCTGACTGCAGAATTCACACGATATTAACCGAATCAACTTGTTTCGAAAAAGATCCAGTTTCTTTTAGTGAAAGAGAGATTAATATATTTAATGCAGTAACAAAAACTGCACAAAGAGGTGGAGTTTCGGTGATGCCACTTATAGCTGGCAGATTGGCACCAACAATGGAAATATTTCACAATGATCAAGAATGTAGGGGTCAATTTCTTGATTATCATTTTTACATGGATGCACCGTTGCCAAGAAAAGTATTAAAAGTTCATCAAGATTTAGGTCCAGATTATATGAGTAATTGGTATGGTGATGATCCATGCTTTTATAAAACTAAGGAAAATAGTATGAGTCGATTTAATATAAAAAATCTGACTATAGTTGAGTCACATGAACAGTCAAAACTATTAGTTGAACATCTAGCTTATTCTTCAGAAAAAGCAATTGTATTTGCTAGTGGTGGAATGGTAACTAGAGGGAGATCGGTTAATTATAGAAGCGGTAAATTTAATCAAAACCCTAATAATTCATTTATTCTTACTTGTTTTCAAGTTCCAGGAACTAGAGGTGCAGAAATGATAAAAGAAATTGAAAATGGAAAAGTAGAAAGAAAAACTGCAGAAGTAATTTGGGCTGATGGTAATAGTAGCCATGCTAGTGGACATGAATTAATCGATTTTTACAAAAGATTTAACTTAAATTCATTAGAAAATTTTATTTTAGGTCATGGACGAGAACCAGCTAGAGAGACAGGATCAAGAGAAATTCAAAAAGAAGACTTTGCTGAATATACATCTATATTTTTGCCTAAATTAAGACAAATAGTAGCAATAGGATAGATTATTTAATTATTTTCTTGGCCTTTCTTTTCTTTTTTACTTTATTTTCAGCTTGTTTAAGATAAGTTTCAGTTTTATCTTTAACATCGATAAAAACTTTTTTTACTTTATCGCGATTCTTTTTGTCTTTAAAAGAAATAACACTAGCAATAGCAACACCAGCTCCAATAACAGCTCCTGTTATGGCAGCAATAAAAGGATTAACTCTGTTTTTTTCTTTCTTTTTAGTGACCATTTTTTCCTTATTTTTAAAATATTAAAAATAAACTTAATTAAATAATTATCTAATTATACTCTTAAAACTTCTTCAATTAAAAAATAATTGGTTTTTTTGAATTAGCCTTAAGATTCAATATTCAGTAACTTCGGTTTATCTTTCTTAGTAATTCAAATTACTAAAATGTTTTAATCGTAATATTAATAAATATCAAAACAAACTTCAGTCTTGGAATAAACCAGAAATTGTTTTGTCTAAAATTAAGGTTTAATAACTACTGATGCCGATATAATTAGAAACAAGCCAATAGAATTTAAGATGTAAGAAATAAAAATAAATTTAGGAGTACTTATTTTTGATAAACCCATTAGGCTAATACCAACTTCATCAGGAAGTGGTGAAGCAATGATAATGGCGCCGATAACAGGTAACATCCAATTAAAATATTTGGAATAAAATATTTTTTTCAAATGGTTTTTTTGGTCAATTTTATTATAAATTTCCTTAATTTCATTAAACAGATTATCTTTGATTAAATTAAAAATTAACAAATCACCTACTACTGCACCAAGACCAGCAATTAGAGCAATTTCTATAGGGGATAAAACTTCGGCAAGAGTAAGTAAAATTAAAGCACTAGTAGCAACAGTAAAAGTGGAAACAAAAAGTATACCGGCAATAAAGGCCCCAATATAACCAAAGTTGTTTAGGTGAAGTAAAAAAGAATGAAAAGATTCTACTTGAGATAAAATAATAGCCAAAATAATACCAAAGAAAAGTATTATTAAGTTTTTATACTTCCAAAGATGATTATTATTAGGAGTCATTATTAATAATTTTACTTTATAAAGATTAATCAATCCAATAAATATGTAATGTCTTTTTTTTGATATAAATATTGTATGATACTTAGTGAAATCGGTAAAGCTAAATTACCAAAATCTCCCATTTTAAAAAAAATGATTGGGCCAAGTTTTGTCTTATTGGGAATGGGTTTGGGTAGCGGAGAATTAATAATGTGGCCTTATCTAGCGGCTAATTTTGGATTAGGAATTGTTTGGGCAGCAATAATTGGAATTACTTTTCAATTTTTTATAAATATGGAAATTGAAAGATATACTCTTGTTACTGGAGAAAGTGTGTTTGTTGGTTTGGCAAGAAAATTAAAAATTATTTCACCCATTTGGTTTATTTTATCGACCATTATTCCTTGGATGTGGCCAGGAATAATTTTATCTTCAGCAGTATTAACAGCTAATATTTTTGGGTTTAAAAACACTAACTTAATAGCTATATTAATGTTAATAACCATAGGCCTAATTTTAAGTTTAAGTAAGGTGGCTTATAAAACACAGGAAAAAATTCAAAAACTCTTAATTTTTATCGGCGTACCTTTTATATTTTTGTTAACATTTTATCTAAGTAAAGGAAATGATTGGCAAAATTTAGCTCAAGGATTAATAGGCAAGGGAAATGATTTTTGGTTAATACCAGCAGCTTTACCTCTAATAACTTTTCTGGGAGCATTTGCTTATTCTGGAGCCGGGGGGAATTTAAACTTAGCTCAATCTTTTTATATAAGAGAAAAAGAATATGGAATGGGTAAATATGGAGGAAAAATTACTAGCTTACTTAAAAAAAATGTAAAAATTTAGTTTAGAAGGAAAAACTTTCTCGATTAATAAAGAAAATTTAAAAATATTTAAAGAATGGTGGAAAAAAATAAATCTAGAACATTTATTAGTCTTTTGGCTTACTGGAGCAACAACAATAATTTTGCTTAGTTTATTGGCTTTTAGTACTGTTTACAATAAAACCGATGGGGTGTCTGGTATTAATTTTTTGTTTAAAGAAGCACAAAGTATTTCAATATCAACAGCACCGACAATTGGGGCATTTTTTCTAATATTGGTAGCCATGATGTTGTTTTCAACTCAATTGTCAGTAATGGATGCAACTAGTAGAATTAACTCTGAAAATTTGATTATTTTAAATCAAAAGAAATTTAAAGCAAATAAACTACCTTATTTTTATTTTGCTTTTTTATGGACACAAATAATTTTAGGAATAATAATTCTATTGGTTGGTTTTAAAGAACCTCTACAATTAGTGGTAATTAGTGCTTTTTTAAATGCAATAACAATGTTTATTTATAGCATCGCAGTTTTATGGTTAAACCAAAAAACTCTGGCCAAAGAACTAAAACCATCTTGGTGGAGAAAAATAATTTTATTACTAGTAATTTTATTTTTTGGACTTTTTAGCTACTTTGTAATAAAAGGAAGTTAAATCTAATTAGATTTTTATCCTTATACTTTTTTATAAAAAAATCTTTTAAGTGGTCGTATGGCAAAAATTACCCAACCTAAGAAAAATATCCAATAATTAGTTGACTGAATAAAATCTCTAAAGGCTGGCAAAACAGAAAATAAGAACATAACAAAAAACATTACTGCTAATTTAGTACAAGCCATATCCCAAGTATCTAAATTTTTAATCTTTTTATTTAGTTCATTTATCACATTACATCACCTCCCTTTTTTATGACTACAATAAATTATAGCAAAAGCAAACTAACTCTTGTAGCTATAGATACAAGAGTTAGTTTTTAACTTTTATTGGTTTCTTCGGTTGAAACCATTGCCTTTACTACCACCCAATCCAAGTCCAAGTTCTTGCCTAATTTTGTTAGCTTCATCAATTTTACCTTCTTCGGCTAATTTATGAGCTTGGGCAAAACGAGAAAAATTACCTTCGTTAATAACTTCAATTACTCGACCTTTACCTTGCATTTGTTCTTTCCATGATTTATAATCATTTTTTTTAAAGGCTTCGGTCATAATTGCGTGTCTTTCTTCGGTATAATTAGGACCTTTGACGGATGTATCTCCTCGATAAGCAAAAATTGTTTGAGGTAATATGCTTAATCCTCCTAGAACTAGAGCCATTCCTCCAAATAACATTATTTTTTTATTCATTTTAATCTCACCCCCTGTTATTAATTAATTGTTAATAATCAATATTAAGAAATCAATCTGAAAAATATCTGAAAACTAGAATGAATACTAAAATACTACTTGAAGAAAAGAATAGAGTTGGTATTAATTTTAATTTAATCTAGATTATATCTCCAAAAAATTGCCGTAATGTTTTTGCCGCCGCTAGTAAGGTTGATGGCTTTTTTTAATTCATATTGACTAATAGTTTTATCTAATGGTTCTCTGTCGGGAATATTTCCAGTATAAAATTTTTGTAGAGTTGGTAAAGAATTTGGATTACCCAATTGACCTAAAGCCCAAATAGCTGAATTTCTAGCTCTAAAACCTCTGTTTTCATCTTCTAAAAGACTAATCAAACTTTCGTTACAAGAACCACCATATTCTTTCTTGGCATCAAAACATTTATTCTTAACACCAAAAGTCTAATTGGTGGAGTTGAACTCCATCAATTATGAATAATTGGAGGAGTTATGATTATTAATTCGTGCTCGAGAGGTGGAACGGATTTAGAACTAGAATGAAAAAGTCAATTTAGGTTTTAATCTAAGAATGCTATAATTTTGATGATGAAAGTTTACATTACTAGACATGGTGAATCGATAAGTAACGCTGAAGGCTACATTGCCTTTTCTTATACCGGATTATCAGATAAGGGGCTGGAAGATGCTAAGAAATTGGGTGAGAGGTTGGTTAAAGAAAATATAAAAATCGATGCTATTTATTGCAGTAGTCTTTATCGAACATTACAAACTATGGATCAAATTTTTAAAGGTGGTTTTAAAGTAGATCCTAAAAAAATAGTTATTACTGATTTAATTAGAGAAATAAATCGTCTTGAATTTGAAGGTCAACCATCAACTGAATATTATGCCGTTAGAAATACTACTAGCGGTTTAAACCCAGACGATTTTAGATGTAAAGGTGGAGAAAGCGAAAATGATGTAAAAGAAAGGGCTTTAGATTTTAAAAAAATGATTGAAAAATCAGGGTTTGAAAATATTCTGATCATTACACATGGCCATTTTATTGGTAGATTCAATTCTATTTTTGGACTTAAATTAGAGCATACAAACGGAGCTGCATTATCATTATTAGAAATAGATGAAGATAAAGCTGAAGTAAAATTTTGGAATGATACAAGTCATCTCTCAAAATAATTTCCATTTAGATAAACTCCAACAATGTCTTCTGGATTTGCACGGTGAACGATTGTAGAAATATAGTCGGCAGATCGAATGAAGTTGACTGATTTTTGGTTTAAAAAAAGTTCTCGTCTAATTGGCTCGAAGAGTGGAAGGGGTTTGAAATTAAATTTTTATTGACCTAAACGTTCCATAGCATGAATCAAACCTTCACTTGAATACCCACTATGAGATAGGTTATACGGTTCGCCTTTGTTTCTCGCTATATAATCAGCAATTCTGTCTATTGTTTTCTCTGAATTTCCAATAATACTTTCATTTCGATGTTCTCTCTCATTGAAAATTTTTAAGTTAAAATTATTATTATCTATTTTTTCAATATTTATCGACATCCAGCTTTCATCATTATCTTTCTCTAGATGACTTTGATAATAATAATTATAAAGTAGACTAACTTCGTTCAATGAATATTGTATTTTTGCGGGAATAACTTTTTCATAGAAATTATGACGTAAACCACCAAATATCCCCTTTTTTACTTCATGCATTTCTAACTTTGCAAGAATAAGGATTTTTTTATCTATAATTTCTTCAAAAGCTTCAATTATTCCACTACCTGCGAAATTTTCTCTGGTTTTTTTAATTCTTTCTGTTAATTCTTGTTGTCTTTTTATTTCTAATAATTTTGCTCTTTCTTTTTCAGCTAAATCTTTTTCTTCTTTTTGACGAATATCTGTCTGTTTTTTAAATTCAATTTCTTGTCTTTTACGCTCAATAATATTATCAATACTTTCTTTATTGTTCATATAACGGTAATATACATCAAATTTATGAAAATACAAGTATTTACCTAAAATTACAAACTTTTTATCGTTTTGAAGCTGGCTCGCCCTTCTGGATTCGAACCAAAAACCTTTCCGTTAACAGCGGATTGCTCTACCGTTGAGCTAAGGGCGAATATACAATTAATTTCTAATTTCCAATGACAAATGTCAAATAAAAACTAAAAATTAATCAATGTACTAGGCATTATAACATTTGAGATTGATTTAGAAAATAAAGAAAATCATATAGTATAATGTTTGACATGAAATTAATTTTAATTAGACATGGTGAGTCTGAAGCAAATCGTGATCGTAAATTGGCAATTGAAGAAACTAAGTTAACCCAGGAAGGGATTAAACAAGCAAAAGAAGCTGGAAAAAAGTTGAAAGAAAAATATAAAATCGATATGATTTTTTGCTCACCTTTAAAAAGATGTGTGGAGACCCTAGAATCTATTTTGGTTGAATATCCGATTGAAGGACCTGTATTTATGTGTAAATTATTAGAAGAAAGAGATTTAGGAGAATATAAGGGAATGGAAATGCAATTAATTGATCTTGAGGAATTGGATCAAGATAATAAAATAAATGACGAAATGGGAGTTGAAAGTTGGGTTGAACTAAAAAAAAGAACTGATTTGTTTTTGGAGGATTTGAAATTGGAAAACGAAAATTCAACAATATTAGTGATAGCTCATGATGGATCAATAAGAATGATGATAAATAAATTAACCGGAAAAAGTATTGATGAAATTGAAGTAAATAATGCCGAAATAATGGAATTTGAAATAGAAACAGAAAAAGTCTGATTTTTTATTCTAAATAATCTTGGAGTTTCTTGCGACGACTTGGATGTCTTAATTTTCTTAATGCTTTGGCTTCGATTTGGCGAATACGCTCACGAGTGACATTAAAAATTTTGCCGACTTCTTCAAGAGTTTTTGGAGTCTCCCCCATTAGACCAAAACGAAGAGACAGAACTTTGGTTTCTCTTTCATCTAAGGATCCTAAAACTTCTTCGATTGATTCTCTTAATAAATCTTTACTAGTTTCTTCATAAGGAGACATTTGAGTGGTGTCTTCTATAAAATCGCCTAAAAACGAATCTTCATCATCACCAACTGGAGTGGAAAGAGAGGTGGTATCTTGAGAAATACGATAAATTTCTTCAACTTTTTCAATAGTTATACCAACTTCTTCGGCAATTTGTTCAATTTCTGGTTCATGGCCTAATCTTTGGGTTAAGGCGCGAGTGGCTTTATAAACTTTATTGATAGTTTCAACCATATGAACTGGAATACGAATGGTTTTGGCTTGATCGGCAATAGCACGAGTGATGGCTTGGCGAATCCACCAAGTGGCATAAGTAGAAAATTTAAAACCGCGGTGCCAATCGAATTTTTCGACAGCGCGCATAAGACCTTGATTTCCTTCTTGAACTAAATCTAAAAAAGTTAGACCACGACCAATATATTTTTTGGCGATAGAAACAACTAATCTTAAATTAGCATTAATTAATTTTTCACGAGCAGAAGCAGAACCTTTTTCAATTTGTTGAGCTAAGTCGACTTCTTCTGGAAAAGTTAAAAGGTTAATTTTACCAATCTCTTTTAGATACATTCTGACCGAATCCATGTTTACTTTTTGAGACAAAAGACTTAAAAGATCGGCAGAATTATTTTTTTCTTTTTCAATTTCTAGGACTTCTTTAGATTCAACTCGATCAAAAACATCAATACCATGTTCAAAAAGATAATCAAAAACATCGTCTACTTCTTGAAGATATTTTTCTGGTTCGGGAATTTGACTTAAAATTTCATCATTGGTAAGATAATGAAGCTTCTTTGCTTGAGCAAGTAACGTTTGTTTGACTTTGGATATGTTTAACGTGGCTGCCATGCGGTATATTGTATAGGAAAATTCTTTTAAAATCTACCCCTAACCCCTCCTTTGACAAAAGGATGGGAATTATTTATTAATTTGGAGTTGATGGAGTTTTTCTAGGACTTGTTTGTATTCCACTTCGACTTGTTTTAGAAGCTCTTCATCTTCTTCTGATTCTAATTTACTTATTTGATTACTAAGCTGATTTAACCTCTTTTTCAATAAAATTGAAGATATTTTGGAAGTAGCTTTTTTGATTTCTGATAGACGATCTTTGGAATCGATCTGGTTTTTTTCTGATTCAAAATAAATTTCTTGGAAAAGAGGTTGGATTTCAGCGGGAAGAGAATCCATTATTTCTTTTAAAGAAAAATTTTCTTTTTCCAGAAGATAATTAGCGATAGTTTTAAAACGAGGAACAGTAAGCTGGTCGAGATATTTTTTTAGTTTTAGGGCCAATTTGGAAGGATTTTTGGCACCAATAATTAAAGATAATAAAAGTTCTTCTAATTTTTCGGTTTTGCTTTCAGATTCTTCGACTGGCTCAACTGGTTTTGGCCCTCCTACGTTAAAGCTTCGGACGGGTGAAAGTAAAAATTTTTGGGATTCTTCATAGACAGATTCAATGTTGGAATTAATTTCATTGGCCAATTTTTTGAAATAATCTGATTTAGTGACAGGACTTTTTATTTTAACTAAAAAAGGAAGAGTCACATTCAAAATTTCTCTTTTGCCTTTGACAGTATTAATATCATTACTTTTTAATTGAGACTGAATAATGAAATCCCAAACATCAGTGGTTTTGAGGAGTTGTGATTTAAAAAATTCTGGATCGTCTTTGATGGCTTCGTCTGGATCTTTATATTTATCGCCTAAATTTAAAACTTTAATATCAAATTCCATAGAATCGGCAAGTTCGATACTTTTTCTGGCGGCATTATTGCCAGCAAAATCGGAATCGAGAGCAAGAATAATAGTGTCGGTGTAACGACGGAGAAGTTGAAGTTGATCTTGGGTAAAAGCAGTGCCTTTCAGAGCAACTATATTTTTGAAACCAGATTGATAAGGAGAAATCATATCGAATTCACCTTCAACCACAATAACTGAATTTTCAGCTCTAATGGCTTCTTTGGCCAAATTTAAACCGAAAAGCATACTGCTTTTGTGATAGATTTCAGTTTCTGGAGAGTTAATGTATTTAGCCATGTTGGGATTTTTGGTTGATGGCAAAATACGACCAGCAAAAGCAACAATATGACCACGATAATCTGGAAGAGGAAAAACTAGACGACCTTGAAAACGATCATAAAGACCAGGTCCATAATTACTTTTACCAAAAGTACCTGTAGAAATTAAATCATCAATTTTGTAGCCTTTTTTTAAAATGAAATTGCTTAAATATTTTGAATCGTCGGGAGAAAAACCGATGTTAAAAGTTTTAATGGTTTCTAGGGTTATTCCCCTTTTGGTGGTATATTCTAATGCTTCTTTGCCCATGGGATGGGACAAAAGAATGTAGTTGTAAAATTTGGCAACTTGAGTATTAATTTCGATTAATAATTTCTTCTTGGATTCTTGGTGATCAATAAAACTACTTTTAACTAAAGTAACCCCGGCTAATTTGGCTAATTCTTCCAACGCTTCTCTAAAATCAATTTTTTCATATTCTTCTAAAAAAGTAAAAATATCACCAGCTTTACCACAACCAAAACATTTAAAAATCTGCATTTCTTCTGAGACTGTAAATGAGGGAGTTTTTTCGCCATGAAAAGGGCAACAAGCCACATGATGACGACCTCGCTTTTTTAGAGGAACATAGCGATTAATTACATCGACAATGTTGAGTTTTTGTTTAATTTCGTCTACTTGATTGTCCACTGGCTTATTATACCTTAAACCCACCCACTCTGCGGGCACCCTCCCTTGACAAAGAGGGCTAATTTAGTGATCTCTGGTTATTATAAAATCAAAAATTAGTTTTAATTCAGAATTGAATGGTTCTTTGTTGAAAAAAGTTAATTCTTGGTCGAAAATAATATTGGCTTCGGTGGCAAACTGTTTGACTAATTCCCGACCATGATCGAGACTTTTATATTCTTCCATTTTTCGAATTACCCAAGCGACTTCTTCTGGAGATTTTTTTGTCCCGGCTTTATTTAAAATTTCTTTTAATTTTGATAAATCTTCTGGTGAGGCATTATTTAATAGATGAATTAGCATAATTGTTCGTTTGCCTTCGTAGATATCATTGCCTTTTTGCTTTTTTTGACCAGCAAAATTGGAAGTTAAATCTAAAAGATCGTCGACTATTTGAAAGGAACGACCAAGCAGAACTCCAAAACGATAAATTGATTCTAATTGAAATTCGTTGGCACTGGCTAAAATTGCACCTAATCTCATTGGACCGGCAATGGTGTAATAACCAGTCTTACTTTCTAAAATTAACAAAATATCTTCTTCTGTTAGATCGAAACGATTTTCTTGAGTCCATTTGATTTCAATGGTTTGACCAAGAATAGTGCGGTTGATCATGGTAAAAAATTCGTCTTCGATTTTTTGAGCTATATTTTTATCCAAAATCAAATAATTTTTTGCCAAAACCTGCCACATTAAAAGATGAAGAGCATCACCGGCATTGAGAGCCAATTCATTGCCATAAATTTTTTGAAGAGCCGGCTGGCCACGACGCTGTTCTGATTGATCTTCAATGTCATCATGATTAAGAATCCAGTCTTCGGAAATTTGCATAGACTCGGCAGTAAGGAGAGTATTTTTTAGATCAACACCAAGAGATTGGGCGGTTAACATCAAAAGAGTAGGACGAAGATATTTTCCCTTTCTTTTGGGATAATCGGAAACCATTTTGAAATGAAAATCTAAAAGTGGTTGATATCCCGGCTTTATTTGACAAAAAGTAGGATAATTTTTAATAAGATCTAGGTGCTTTTCAATTTCTGGCCATAAAATATTTTTATATCTATCTAAAACCTCAACTGCATCAATTTTTATCATGATATTTTTTCAGCAATGATTAACTCATTTTGAGGTGGAGAAGGGTGAATATCTTCAGTAGATTTGGGTGGAGTTAATTGACCACTTTTTTTAATAATTAGACCGAAAGTGTAGGGATAAATAAGATACATCACTTCAAAAGTGGTAACTGACAATTCAAAAGCAGAAGGAATTTGATTGGTAATAAAGAAGGCTCCAAGACCAAGCACAGTGGCATTTTTAAGGCTCTGTTTCATTTTATTTTTGAAAACTTTTTTAATAATTTCGGGTGGAATATTGGAAAGTTCGGCTTTTTTAGATGCTTCTATGTTGTTTTTATAACCAGCATGCATGGTTACTATAAAAGTGCCAACAGCGGTAACAAAATTCATAGGAGTGTTTTGACGACTTAGATTCGCAATGAAAACAAACGATTGGAATGCTGTTGGGATGTGACGCAAAAAGATAACCATTAAAATTAAAGCAACACCACCAAAACCACTAATAGTAAAAAGTAAACGATTATATTTGATGCGGGCAAAAAGAACTTTTTTATTTCGACCAAGAAAAATACGAAGGATTCTCCATAAAAGACGGAGAACAACAAAAAATAAAACAGTGATACCCACAAAAGTAAAAATTCTAGACCAATCCAGAGCCATAGTTTCAGTGACTCTTAAAAGCGGAACATGGAAATTTATGCCATTTAGTGGATATTTTGGATAAGGAACCCAATCGTAAAGGAGTTTCATCTTTTGTAACTTGAGAGGATCTGAATAAAAATCGATTAAAAATATACGTCCAGCAGAAAAGAAAGCAATTGCATTAACAAAGAAATTGAAAATATAAAAAACAAGAGAAAGACTTCCCTCTTTAATTTTTTTACTAAAAACTAAAGACTGATTGTCTTGTCTGTCTATTTTATCCAACTCATCTTCAAACTCTTTTAGAGATTTATCAAAAGAATTACCAATAAGACGCAAAGGCATAAAAAAAACATTTTGAAGAACACCCATTAAAATAACAGAAATCCAGATCTTGTTTGTTAAAGAGTAAATAAAGAAAAAGACACTGGCATATAATTTAAAGCTGCCTCCTTTAAAAAACCAAACAACAAGCACAATCAAAAAAACGAGCAAAAGAGTAGTCCAAAAAGGCAACCATTGACGACTGTTATCTATTTTTCGGATTTTAGAAAAGCTGGATTCATTTTCAACCATTGTGTTAATTATACCTTCTAACTTATACTGTATACATGGCTGAAATTAAAGAAAGATTAGTAGACGATCAAAATGAACAAAATAGTGAACAACTTGGAAGACAAAATGAAAAACCAACAGAGGTTTTAATTGATTTAAAAAAAGATGTAATTATTCCTAGAGAGGTGCAAAGTTGGATGGAAAAAGTGGAACAAGATCCAGCCATAAGTGGCCAAAACCAAATTAAAGGAGATGATGATTCGGTTTTACAAACAATTGCCCCAGCAGTTGTTAAAGTATCTCTTCCAACAAATAAGAAAGTTTTTTCGGAAGGTTTCAATAAAACTGTTGGCGATGCAGGAAGATGGTTATCTGAGTTTGTGTTTAGATTAATTAAAAAGAACAAAGGTAATGTAAAATTTAATGAGGAATGAATCAAAGTTTGATAGTTGAACAAATAACTGCGTTTTTGATGTCACTACTAATAATAGTATTAATTGTCTTGCTTTTAGGATTTTTAAGTTTGGCAGTTTTAATGTGGTGGAAGTGGAGAGATAGAGAAGAAAAGTCTTTAAAGTTGATAACTTTATTGATAGCAGTGCCACAAGATAATGAGATAAAAATTGATGCTAGTGAACAAATAATTAATTCAATTTCCAGCCTACATAAATCGGCAAAATTAAAATTTTTGCAACCATTAATTTCTCAACCAAGTGTATCTTTGGAAATTATTGGAACTCATGATGATATTAAGTTCTATATTTCAATTCCAGAAAAATATCAAGATTTAATCGAAAAACAAATTTACAGTGTTTATGCTGGAGCTGATGTTAAGGTGGTTGAAGAACCAAATATCTATACTAACGATGGTAAAGTAGAATACTTATGGTTGGCTTTAAAAAAAATCCCCTATTATCCTTTAAAAAACTACAAAGAAATTTCGGTTGATCCTTTAGCTGCAGTAACTTCAACTTTGTCTAAATTAAACGAAAATGAAACAATTTCAATCCAACTAGTTTTATCACCGACTGAAGGTAAGTGGGCAAAAATGGGTCGAGGTTTTATTAGTAGTACTAAAAAATCAGAATCTAATTCCGAAAAGGCTTCTTACAAAATCGATGCTAAACAATTGGAAGCAATTGAACAAAAAAGTAGTAAACCTAGTTTTGAAGTGGTGATAAGAATTCTAGCAGTGGCACCAAGCAAAGAAATAGCTAAGATGAATATTTCCAATATTAAGGCATGTTTTGGCCAATTTGAATCGCCCTGGAATAAGCTTACTAGCAAAAAAATAATGGTCAAATCGATGTTTATGGCTGATTTCATCTATAAATATCCTGTGTTAATGTGGATTAAAAATAAGACTGTTTTATCTTCAGATGAAATTGCTGGCATCTTCCATTTTCCAAATAAATCGATTGAAACTCCAAATATTTATTGGTTAAAGGCCAAAAAAGCACCGGCTCCAACTGATTCCCCTCAAGAGGGACTTTATGTTGGTGACAATCTGTATCGCGGAGTTAATAAAAAATTTTGTATGACAACAAATGATAGGCAACGACATTTTTATATTGTGGGACAAACTGGTGTGGGTAAATCTTGGCTTTTAGCAGACATGGCACTTCAAGATATTAAGGCTGGTCATGGAGTTTGTTTTATTGATCCACACGATACTTATGAAAGTATTTTGGAAAGAATTCCTCCAGAGAGAATTGATGATGTTATCTATTTTGATCCATCTCAAACAGAAAGACCAATGGGTTTTAATGTGATGGAATGTGACCGAGAAGATCAAAAAGATTTTGTAACAAGTTCTATTATCAATTTGATGTATAAACTTTATGATCCATATAAAACTGGTATTGTGGGACCTCGATTTGAACACGCAATTAGAAATATAATGTTAACAGTTATGATTGAGCCTGGGGCAACTTTTATTGAAATAGTCCGTTGTTTAACTGATCAAAATTATGTTCAAGAATTATTACCAAAATTAACTGATCCAATGGTGAGACGTTATTGGACTGATCAAATTGCCCAAACTAGTGATTTCCACAAATCAGAAGTTTTGGATTATATAGTGTCTAAATTTGGACGCTTTATTACCAACACTATGATGAGAAATATTATTGGCCAAAGCACTTCTTCTTTTAATTTTAGACAAGCGATGGATGATGGAAAAATTTTGATAATTAATTTAGCTAAAGGAACAATTGGAGAAGAAAATTCAGCATTTTTAGGATTAGTGTTGATTCCTAAGATTTTAATTGCCGCTATGAGCCGACAAGATACTCCAGAGGCATTGAGAAAAGATTTTTATCTATACGTGGATGAGTTTCAAAATTTTGCTACTCAAGACTTTGCTGTTATTTTATCTGAAGCCAGAAAATATCACTTAAATTTAACAGTTGCTAATCAATTTATTTCTCAGATGGACGATGAAGTTAAAAACGCTGTGTTTGGAAACGTTGGTACTATAAGTAGTTTTAGACTTGGTATTTCCGATGCTGGATTTTTGGCTAAACAATTTCAACCAGAATTTGGAGAACATGATCTATTGAATTTAGGAACGGGAGAAATATATATGAAAACTATGATTAATGGAGTTCCTAAACAGCCATTTTCATTAAAAGTGGCAGCAGCAGAAAGACTTAAAGCAGGCGATCCTAAAAAAGCCGAGATGATTAAGAAATTATCATCATTGAAATATGGCCGACCAAGAGAATTGGTGGAAGCGGAAATAGGAAAAAGGGCGAGATTGTAAAACCCACCCGCCCTGCGGGCACCCTCCCTTGAAAAGGGACGGCTTATTTAGAGTTCTTTTAATTTGATGCCTTTGGATTCTTCTTTAGAATCGATTAATTCCAAATATTTTTCAGTAGTAGAAATGCGTTTATGGCCAACGACTTGAGAGACAATATCAATTGGAACACCTGACTTAAGCTGAAAAACGATGAAAGTGTTACGAAGATCATTAACTTTAATATCTTTAATGTCAGCCTTGATAAAGTAACGATTTAAAAGACTTCTAATGTTTCTGGCTAATAAACTACGACCAGTTTTGGTAACAAAAACATTTTTAGCTTTTCCTGGATAGCGACCATCATCTAAATATTTTTTAAGAGCAGTTTTGGCTGAGTTATTTAAAGGAACAACTCGAGAAGAATGAGACTCATAACTTTCGATTAAAAGCTCATTGTCTTTTACATCGTCAAGTTTTAAACTTTCGATTTCTTTAATTCTTAAACCCGATTGAAGCATTAATTCAACAATGGCAGTGGCACGGCTATCATTTCGACAGGCGTCACGAAGGGATCTGTATTCAATTGGCTTTAAAATTTTTGGTAAATCGTTTTCGTATTTTGGATGTTTAATTTCAAGAGAAGGATCAATAGTAATAATAGATTCATTTTTTAAGAAAGAAAAAAAGTTTTTAACCGAATTAAGTTTACGAGAAATAGATTTAGCAGTATATTCGTTTTGAGTTAAATTTTTTTTAAAAGCTTCAATAGAATCTTCATTAACTAAGTCAACGGTAGAAATTTGAAATTGTTTTTGTAAAAAAACAATTAATTGGTTCAAATCACCTTTGTAAGCTACAATAGTATTAATTGACTTACCATTTTTGGTAAGCGCGCTAGTGAAAAGACTTAAAGCGTTTTCAATTGATAAGTCGGCCATAAAGAGAACTTTTTATAATAATTATGGCTTATAATAACATTAATTAGGATTAAATACAAGCTATGAAGAAATTTTTTTTAATTTTACTGGGGTTGGTAATAACTGGCTCAATAATTAGTAATATCACGACCCAGTTTGGAACCCTAAAAGAAGCTAAAAAACAAAATATAAAGATAGAGAAAGAAATTAATAATTTGAGCCAAAAAAACCAAATTTTGAAACAAAAAATAGAATACGCTACCAGTAGTGCTTTTATTGATCAACAAGCTCATGAAAAATTTGGGATGGGAAGAGAAAACGATGTTTGGTTGAAGCTAAACAAAGAAGAAAATCTGGATTTATTTCCTAAAACAAATGAAAATAAAGAAATACCTAAAATTAGACAATGGATTAAGCTGTTTACTCAGTAAAATGACTGTGCTAGAATAGCGAACAAAGTCTTCTATGCGTAAAGCTTTGTAGAGACTATACATGCGGGGTAGTGTACGGCTGCACGTGAGGCTCATAATCTCACAGGCTAGGTTCAACTCCTAGCCCCGCAACAAACAAAGGGGCTGTCTTTAATTAGGCGGCTTTTTTGTTTTTTGTCTTAAATCCCTCTCCCCGCTGTTGCGGGGCATCTCTCTTTGATGAAAGGGAGAAATCTTTATAAATTTTGGTATAATTCATATACTTTGGCAGGGTAGCTCAGCCGGTTAGAGCACAGCATTCATAACGCTGAGGTCGTGGGTTCGAGTCCCACTCCTGCTACTTAGGGTATGTAGCTCAGTTGGTTAGAGCACCGATCTTATAAGTCGGGGGTCCATGGTTCGAGTCCATGCATACCCACCTAAAATTATCTAATTCCCATGGCTGACAACACTTCGTCTAGAGTTTTTTGAGATTCGAGACTAGCTTTTTTAGAACCAGAGTCAATAATTTGGTCAATTAAATCTAATTTACCCTCAAATTCGGCTCTTTTGGCACGAATTGGGTCTAAAAATTTATTGATAGCCAAACTTAATTTTTCTTTGACCTCGACATCCCCCACTTGTCCTTTTATGTAACGAGCTTTTAAATCATCAACTTCAGCTTTATTGTCATTAAAAGCATCATGATAGATAAAAACTGGGTTACCTTCGATATGGCCTGGATCGGTTGGTTTAAGACGAGTAGGATCAGTGTACATACCCTTTACTTTTTTATTAACAGTTTCAGTATCATCAGAAAGATAAATACAATTACCAATAGATTTACTCATTTTGGCTTGACCATCAGTGCCAATTAATGTTCCACCATCACCAATTAAGGCTTTTGGGATTGGGAAAACTTCACCATAAGTTTTATTGAAAGTGGAAGCAATTTCACGAGTAACTTCAACATGACTTTCCTGATCTTTACCAACTGGAACTAAATTGGCCTTGACCATAAGAATATCGGCAGCCATAAGAGCTGGATAATTGAGAAGACCAAGGGAAGGCTGTTTAATATTTAAATCGCGAATGACTTCTTTTAAGGTAGGAACTCTTTGAGCTCTAGGAACAGTAATTAAATTGGTAAAAATGCTCTCTAAGTAAGTAACTTGGGGGACTTTACTTTGTTGGTAAATAACAGCTTTGGCTGGATCAATACCGACAGAAAGATAATCAAGAACTAATCCCCTAACTCGATCTTTTAGAGTAGAAGTTTTATCTTTTGAAAAATCAGTCGTTAAAGTATGGAGGTCAGCCATAATAAAAAAACAATCAAATTCATCTTGAAGTTTGACCCTATTTTTAAGAGTGCCAATGTAATGACCTAGGTGGAGAGGGCCAGTAGGTCGATCTCCAGTAAGAATTCGTGGTTTATTAGACATATGAAATTTTACCATGTGTTAGAATATTTAAATTAATATTTTCTGCCCGGAAATATATGACAAAAGTAGAAAATAATGGTGTTGGTTTTCATCTGTTATTAACAATAGAAAAACCATCTCAGCAATTAATAAGA
Source organism: Candidatus Shapirobacteria bacterium (assembly GCA_028700625.1). Classification (GTDB taxonomy): domain Bacteria; phylum Patescibacteriota; class Microgenomatia; order UBA12405; family UBA12405; genus WARW01. Next base: position 22,226 of record JAQVSI010000001.1, on the reverse strand, counting down.
GAAATGCTGGATGTTCCGGTTCCAAGGCATATTAATTTAAGAAGGATGAGCGTTGATTTTGTTGACAATGGTAAAAATATTGAAGTTTGTAATTACTCAAACACTAAGGATAAATTTAGTAAAATTAGAGATGAAATTTGGCCAAAATTGATTGGAGAAAATTATAAAGTTAAAAGATTTAACCTTGATATTTCTGAACATAGAGAAACAAAAATAACTATGGATGATAATGCACTAGAGTTATTCATCAATAATTCGGATAAATCTTTGAATGAAGATGCCAGAGCAGTATTGAGGTATTGGTTTGAAAACTTAAGAGAATTTAAAACATCTGGTAAAACAGAACCACTTTATTATTATACTGTTAGGATTCCTCGACAAAAAAGCAAATAAAAATTGATTTAATTTATTTGATTTGGAAAAAATAATTTTACTGGTATAATAGACGAAGTTTATTAAAGCCGAAGTTAGGTAAGCATTAAGCTGAAGGAACATTAGGCAAAAGAAAAAAATGACAAAAGAAAAACATCAGATGATAGCCGATATTAGAACTGTAGTCGGTAGAAAAGTTAGACAATTAAGAAAAGAAGGTTTGATACCAGCAACTGTTTATGGACATAAATTCGAATCTCTTTCAATCCAATTTAAAACTTTAGAATTGGAAAAACTTTTTAATGAAGTTGGAGAATCCGGTTTGGTTGAACTTTTGATTGGTGAAGAAAAATTACCAATATTATTTAGAAATCCTCAATATAGTGCAATTTTAGGTGATCTTATTCATATTGATTGTTATAAAGTTAATTTAAAAGAAAAGATTACTGCTTCAGTGCCAATTGAATTTATTGGTGAATCTGTGGCTGTTAAAGAAGGAAATACTTTAATTGAAGTTACTACTGAAGTTGAAGTTGAGGCTTTGCCAACTGATTTACCGAAAAGCATTGAAGTCGATATTTCAGTTTTGAATGCAGTTGATGACGCTATCACTGTGGCTGATATTAAACTTGATGAAAAAGTAGAAATGGTAACTAGCTTAGAACAAGTTATTGTTAAAATTGAAGCCCCAAGAGCTGAAGAAGTGATTGAAACTCCAGAGACAGAAGTTGTTCCAGAAGATGTCCCAGCAACTGAACAAAAAAGTGAATCCGATTCTGACGAATCTTCAACCGACAAGGAAGAAAAAGCCGAATAACGGGTTATTTAGACAGAGAGTAATAAAGCCTGTCAACATCATCCCTAACAGGATCGAGTTGACGGGCTTTTTTGATGGATTGTAGACTTTCTTGTTTTTGACCTAAAAGGAGTTGTATTCTTGATAATTCGATATAATCTTCAACTGATTTATCTGTTTTATTATTTAAATAATCAACTTTTTTTTGAAGTTCTGAAGGTTGATAATTAAATTTATAGTCGCTAATTTCGGTTTGATTTAATTTTGGCTCAAGCTTGACAGCATTTATCCAGTCGTTGTTTTGAACTAAAAGACGCCACAAATTGAGACGACCAGAATAACTATCCCCTAAATTTTGGCTAAATAAATCTTTTTTATGTTTAGTAAAAATATCGGAACGAGTAGATAAAACAAAAAAATTGACAGAAATAATAAAAATTAAAAAAAAACAAATAAAAAGCTTTGATAATATCTTTTTAATATTTGATTTCATTTGGCCAGGAAGAAGAAATTAACAATTCTTTTTTAAAATTGAATTTTCCCTGCAAATTTTGGTAGACGGTTTCAGTTATAAAAGGAATAAAAGGATGAAGAAGTTTTAAACTAGTTTCTAAAACGGTCAATAAAATAGGAATAGTTTCTTCTCCCCTATCTTTGGCATTTTCAATATAAACATCACAAAAATCTTTCCAAAAAAATTGATATAAATCTTCAGAGGCTTGGCCAAAATGATAAGTTTCTAAATTTTTAGTAGTAGAAATGATAATTTGATTTAATTTATCTAAAATATTTTTATCTGCATCGGTTAATTTGGATTTGTCTATATCAAGAGAAATTTTTGAAGGATTAAGGCGATCGATGAGCATTTCAACAAAACGGGAAGCATTCCAAATTTTATTGACAAAATTTCTTTGGGCCCTAATTTTATCTTCAGAAACGACAAAATCAGAAGCTGGGGCAATGCCATAGACAAGTGACATACGAAGAGCATCTGTCCCGTATTTTTCGGTTACATCCAAAGGATTAACTACATTACCTTTACTTTTACTCATTTTTTGACCTTTAGCATCGGTAACTTTAGAATGAAGATGAACAGTCTTGAAAGGAACATTGCCAGTTAGATAGAGGCCAAACATGGTCATTCTGGCCACCCAAAAAAATAAAATATCCCAAAGAGTATCCATAACAGTGGTTGGATAAAAATAATCAAAGTCTGGTGATGATTTAGAAGAATTTGCCGTATTGAAACCAAGAGTACTTAATGGCCATTGACCACTTAAAAACCAAGTATCAAAAGTATCAGTTTCTTGGATAAGAGAGGTAGATTTACATTTTGGACAGTGATCGAGATGATCGACAGTAAAATCGGCATCGACTGGAGCCACTAATGATTGCAAACCATTTTTAATTTCTTCGACTGAATATTTACCTTTTAAATCTTTGTAAAAACCAGAAACAACTTCTTTGTTTTTATCCAAGAAATTTAATTTAATGTCGGGATTGCAATCGAGACAATACCAAGCCGGAATACGTGGACCCCAGACAATTTGACGGGAAATGTTCCAATCTCGGATATTTTCCATCCAAGTGGTATAGGTTTTTTTGAAACGAGTGGGGAAAAATTTGATTTGACTAGTTTTAGCAGCTTCGATTGCAGGTTTGGCTAATTTATCTATTTTGACATACCATTGAGGAGCAGTAATTGGCTCGATAGGGCGACCACAACGATAACAATGACCAACTTCATGCGAATAATCTTCAATTTTTTCCATGAGACCAAGAGCAGTTAAATCGTCGATGACCATTTGACGGACTTGATTTGGAAATAGGCCACGATATTTTTCGGGAACATTATTATTTGATTTACCATCGTAATCGAAAATACGGACAAATTCTAGATTGTGTTTTTTGGCCATGTCATAATCTTCAAGAGAATGACTTGGAGTGACTTTAACAGCACCGGTACCAAATTCGATATCAATAGAATCATCCCCTATTACAGGGATTTCTTTGTTAACTAAAGGAAGAGTTATGGTTTTGCCAATTAAATCTTTATATCTTTTATCTTTAGGGTTCACAGCTACAGCGGTGTCACCCAACATGGTTTCGGGACGAGTGGTGGCAACGGTTAAAGGACCATATTTTATATACCAAAGATGAGAAGCAACAGTTTTATGATCGACTTCGAGATTGGAAAAAGCAGTGCCGCAAAAAGTACAATAATTGACAATTTTTTCATCGCGATAAACTAGTCCGTCACTGTAAAGCTTTTTAAAAGTAGCGAGAACATTTTCGACAATTGGCTCTTCTAGAGAATAGTGGTAACGAGTCCAATCCATAGAAAAGCCAAGTTTTTTCATTTGAAATTGATTTAATTTTCGATTTTCTTCAACAAAATCCCAAATCATTTTATAGAGAGTTTGACGATCAAAATCAAAACGACTTTTTCCTTCTTTGGCTAATCTTTTTTCAAAAACAAATTGAGTTTCAATGCCTGCATGATCGCCACCAGGAAGCCAAAGGGTTGGTTGACCAAGCATGCGGTGATAACGAACTAAAATATCTTGGATAGTGAAGAGAGCGTGGCCCATATGCATAGGGTCGTTGGCATTGGGAAGAGGAAGAATAATTGAATAAGGATTATCTTTTAATTTGGCTTGTTTGGGATTTTTGGGAACTATTGGAGTGAAGGCACCAGAATTTTGCCAGAGTTCATAAATTTCGCTTTCTTGTGAGGAATTATAAGCTTTATCCATGCGAGTATTTTAGCATAAAACAGTTAAAACCTACCTTCCCTAAAGAACCTTTTTTTCCTCCCTTAACAGGGAGGATTTTAAAAGGGAGAAGTTGTATTTAGGTGATAAAATAGTGTCATGAAAATAGTGGAGATTAAGGAAAATAATTATCAAAAAGTTATATCAGAAACCGCAAGGATTTTAAAAAATGGTGGATTGGTAGTGTTTCCAAGTGATACGGTTTATATTTTGGCAGTAGATCCAACTAACCAAAAAGCGACAGAAAAACTATTGTCTTTTAAAAATAGATGGACAGGTAAGGCAATTTCGGTCGCAGTTTTTAATAAAAAAATGGCCTTGGAATACGTTGAACTTAATGAAAATGGACAAAATATTTATACAAATTTATTACCCGGCCCTTTTACAATTGTCAGTAATGGAAAACATAAGGTCTCTCTCGGAATAGAAGCAGAAAATGGAACTTTGGGAATTAGAATTCCAGACAATAAATATATTCACGATTTAGTAAAAATATTTAAAAAACCAATAACAGCAACTTCAGCAAATTTATCGGGACGAACTCCAAATTATTCAATCGCCAGTTTTTTAAGACCACTTTCTAATAAGAAAAAGAAGATGATTGATTTGATTGTGGATGCGGGAAAATTGCCAAGAAATAAACCATCAACAGTAATTGATGCCACTGAAGCGGAATTAAAAATATTAAGACGAGGTGATTTAATTACTACTAATAGTCAAACATTGATTTCCAAATCGGAAAAAGAGACAGGAAAAATTGCTGAATTTTTATTAAAAAAATATATTGATAAACCAATTATTTTTGCCCTAACTGGGGATTTGGGATGTGGTAAGACGGTTTTTAGCCGTAAAATAGGACATTTATTGGGAGTAAAAGAAAAAATCACGAGTCCGACTTTTGTGATTTATAATGAATATCAAATCCCCCTGTCCTTCGGACATCCCCCTTTGACGAAAGGGGGACAAAAAAAGTTTTTGCATTTTGATTTGTATAGAATTAGTGCCGATTATGAATTGGAAGAAATAAAATTTTTTGAATTATTCAAAAACAATATTGCTTGTATTGAGTGGCCGGAAAATATGGGTGAGAAAAATTTTGAGAAACTAAAAAAAGAAAATAAAATGGTGACAATTCAGTTTAAATATTTGGATGAAAATACGAGAGAAATAAGGTATTAAGATATTTAATTTCTAATGTCCAATTTCCAATGACCAAATATAATTTTTTATAATAATTGGAAGGATTTAATGAAGGCTTCGCATTCGGTTTTGAGCGATTCTTTGCCATTGTGAACACATTGGATGGTGTAATTTTTATCGCTTGATTGAAGATCAACAATGGTTTGAGTGGCGATTTCATAGCGAAAAGTGTTTTGACCAGAAACTATAAAACTAGAACTAAAATTTCTGTCTGAATTAGTCCAAGCCCAAGAGCCACTGAGGGCAACGTGAACTGCAAAATTACCTGACAAGCTATAGAAAGTATAGCGATTACCGCTACTTTCTTTGTCTTGATAGAACTTTCTTGTAGATGAATATTCTATAGAAAAACCGTCTTCTTGGTTTTTATAATTTATTTGACCAGAAACTGATTCTGTTGGAATTGGACTGGGGGTAATAATTGTGGTTGGAGTTATTTTGGCAGTTGGAGTCGCGGTTGGAGTTTTGGTAATAGTTGGTTTTTTGGTTGGTGAAGGAGAAGCAATCTTGCCAGTAATTGTGGCAATAGGAGTTATAGTGACAATAGGTTTAGAAGTTGGGGTAATTGAAATTTTAGATATTAGATCTTGGGTTTCAGGTTTATTTTGAGTAGAAACTGGAGAATTATTAATCTTGAATATCAAAAAAATTCCAAAGACTGATAAAATCAGCAAGACTATGGTTAATACGAGATATTTAGTATTTTTCGATTCCATACATTTATAATACATTAATAATGAAAATATTAGCAATAGAAACTAGTTGTGACGATACTTGTGCGGCTGTTTTGAAAAACGACCAACTACTTTCAAATGTGATTTCATCTCAAACTGATTTACATGCCAAATGGGGTGGAGTGGTTCCTGATATTGCAAAGAGAGCACATAATGAAAGAATTGAACCAGTAATAAAAACTTCTTTGAAAAGGGCTCATTTAAAAATGGAAGATATTGATGTGATTGCAGTGACTTTGGGGCCGGGATTGGCGATTGCTTTGGGAATTGGGGTAAATAAAGCTAAGGAAATGGCAATTAAATATAATAAAAAATTAATCGGGGTAAACCATGTGGAAGGCCATATTTTGGTTAATTTAATTAAAAATAAAGAAGGAAAGCCAGACAGAAAAATTGAATTTCCGGCTTTAGCGATGACTGTTTCTGGAGGTCATACAAAATTAGTTTTAGTTGAAAAAATTGGAAAATATAAAGTAATTGGAGAGACTTTGGATGATGCGGCGGGAGAGGCTTTGGACAAAGCAGCAAAAATGATGGGGCTTGGATATCCAGGTGGACCAATTTTAGAAAGATTAGCTGAAAAAGGTGATAAAAATTATTTAAAACTGCCTCGTCCATTATCAAATCAAAAGAATTTTGATTATTCGTTTTCCGGATTAAAAACTTCTTTTTACTATCAAATTAAAGATTGGCCAAAAGAAAAAATTGGACAAAATTTAGCTAACTTATCGGCAACTTTCCAAGATGCAGTGTTTGATAGTCTTTTAATAAAATTTAGAAAAGCGATTGAATTTTATAAGCCAAAAACATTATTAGTCAGTGGTGGAGTTTTGGCAAATTTAGAACTTAGAAAAAGATTAAGAAAATTAGCAAAAGAAACTAAAACTCCAATTTTTATGCCAGTTAAAAAACAATTTAATACTGATAATGCAGCTATGATTGGAATTGCGGCTTATTACAAAGCATTGAGAAAAGAATTTGTGAAAGATAAAGAAAAATTAGATCGAAACCCGAGACTGGGGTTATAATTCGATTATGTTTAGTGAAAAAATAGAAAATGTTAGCAACTTTGTTGGTAAAAAAACATTAGCCCCAATTTTGGGTTATTTAAGAACTGATTATGTGGAAAAATTTAATGTTAAAACTTATGGAATTGAAAATCTTAAAGAGATTATCGATAAGCCACATATTATTTTTTCAAATCACAATAGTCTAGTAGAAGGTGGCGATGATTCTGGGACAAGACCAGACCATTTATTTATATTCAATCAAATTTATAAGACGACTGGGGAAAAATTACAATAGTAGGACAGATTGATTATGAAAAAAATCCTAAAAATAAAATTTTGAATGATGTTCAAGAAAAAATAATATTGCCAATAAAAGAAGGTTTTAATAAAAGTATTGGAGACGACCTTATTCCAGTTAGAAATAATCCGAAAAAATTAAATAGAAATTTTATTTCTGATGTAAATGAAATACTTGATCTAAATAAAAGATCTATTTTAATATTTCCACAAGTGGTCGGAGATATTGATTACAATCCAGAATTACCTTTTCAATCTGGAATATTTCATATTTATAAAACAAGATTGAAGCAAGAATTATCTTCGGTCCCTCTTATTCCAGTTTATGTACATGGTTGTGACAGCTGAAAACCTTATAAAAATCAACAAATAGAAATTTGTTTTGGTGAGTCTTTTTATTTTCCAAAAAACGTAACAAAAAATGAAGTAGAAGTGATTATGAGAGATAAAATTTTGAAACTTAAAGAATCTACAACTAAATAATATTTAGATTTTGGTGCCGCGGCGGAAAACAGCAGCCCAGGGAACGAAATTAGAGGTAAAAGTTTTTTGATGAAGAATGGAACCATCGGCTTTTTTAACTGTCCAATCGAAAGCAGTTTTTAAACCAGGAATTCTTTGTTCATCTTGAATAACTTTACCAACAGGAAGGGTTGGATCATCGATCCAAACGTCTGGAGGTGGAGATTGAGACCCCCATTGTTTATAATTGGAAATTTCAGTTTTGCGACCATCGTTGGTGCCATAAATTTCATAAGCTAATTTTTTATTTGTGCCATCGTAAGTGCTTTGAATTAAAAGATAACTAGGAGTGTCGTTTATAAATTTAAGGTCTGGATTGGGAATAAAAACAGTGGCATCAAAACCAGGTTTAGAATCTTCTTCGTAGTAACTGACACGATAAGCATGATTTTGACGAGCAGTAATATTTAAACCAGCATCGAGCATGGCTCGGAAAAGAGTGGTAGAAACCTGACAAACTCCCCCACCAACATCAAGCTCGGTTTTACCTTGACGGATGATATAAGCTTTTTTGTAACCAGCTTCTAGACTAACTTCACCTAAATTTTTAATAAAAGAAAAAGTTTCACCTGGAGCTACTAAAATGCGGTTGATAATTGAAGCTCCTTTTTCTACATTCATATTGCGAATAACACTGGAATGACTGAAACTGGAAGTTCCCCTTCCTAAAAGATCTTTTATACCCAAATTATTAGCATCACCGTTGGTAATTTTTGGAGCAGTGGCAATTGTGGGAACATCAATAGTCTTAGAAACATCATCAGAATTAATTAATTTTTCTAGGGATTTTATTATTAAATTAGACAATTCGTCTTCTTTGATTTTAATTCCGTCTTGGGAAGGTTTAAATTCGGTAACTTTATTGTTTTCAAACTTGAAAACAGCATCGACAGGTTCTCTTTGAAGACTTACACTTAAATTTTTAATATAATCTTTGATTTTATCTGATTGATAATTATTTTCGAAGGCAAGCCAAGAAATTAGAGTATTACTATCTACTGTTATTTTAGTAAAACCTTCATTAAGGATTAAAGATTTTTTAGTTAATTTTTGAGCTTTTTGCTTGGCTTCATTGATTTGGTCGTCGGTGGGAATAAAACCAATATTTTCTGTTTCTAGATTAATTTCTTGATTAAAATTGCCCGTGATAAGTGAGCTGGTAAAAGTGTTTATAAAGGAATCTTTATTTAATTGAACACCAATGGAACCTTTAGTAATGGAAACCACTTTATTTTTATAATTAATTTCAGTGGGAATAAAAGGTTTGTCGACAAGAGAGGCCACATAGTTTACTTGCTCATTTAACTTGTTGGTGTCAAAAGTTATTTCTAAGTTAAATTTTTTTGGTTTAAAGAAATACCTGATATAAGCAGGAATTCCTTGATTAAGGCGACGATAGAGCATAGAGCTAGCTATTTTATTTTTATTGATTTGGGCGGAAACGGAAGCCAAGGAAAATTTGGTTTTTTCTTTGTTTGGAGAAATTAAAATAATATTTTCTGGAAGAATAAAATCTTTATCGATTTGATCTAAAATTTGACTACGAGAAAGATGAGAATAGTTTTTATCTAAGAGATAAGTATTACTGCCGGTTTTGTCGTAATAGGCAATAATTGGACCTAAAAGAAGAGTTAAGAAAATGAAAAAAATTATAAAAAATAAGTAAAAAAGGGATTTTTTATTCATAACTTAACATTTTCGATCCATGGCGCAATTGGCCAACTCATCGGCTAATTCGTTGGATTCGCGACGAATATCTTTAAAAGAATAAGTTGTATTAATTTGGTCTAATAAATTTTTAACAGTGGTAAAAAGTGGTTTTAAATGAACAGCCTTAACTTTATATAAACCTTGGACTTGGCGAACCAACAATTGAGAATCGGCAAAAAAATTGATTTGAGAAATTTTATGAGAATCTTTGTTGTCTTTTATCCAATTTAGAGCACCAATTAGACCAGCATATTCGGCTTCGTTATTGGTTTTAATTCCAATATATTTTGATTCTTTAAATAAGATTTTTTTATCATCATCGTAAATAACTAGACCATAACCAGAGTGACCAGGATTACCACGAGACCCACCATCGGTAAAAACATTGATTTGCATATTTAAATAATAGCAAATTAGACATCAAATCTGATTTTTTGTTTGATAAATGCTAAAAACTATTTCTTTCTGCCAATTTTATAGCCCTATTTGTTAATTCTTCTAAATTTCCTGATTCGACTTTTTCAAAATTTTCTAAACTATGTCGTCCTAAATAACCGATAAATAAACCTTCTTCCTTAATTTTTGCGATTACAGTTTTACAGGTATTAATAATACAATCTTCTCCTTTATTAAAAACACACCTAGTACTTTTAAAATTCCAATTAAAAATAACACTTGAAAAATCGTGAGTTCTTTTTATTTCTAGATCCCCTCCATTTAGTGTCTTTTGGGATTTAATTTTATTTTCAAATAGATCGATTACGCCAGAATCTATTAATAATTTCTCATTTTTAGAAATATCCTTACTTCTATTTTTTTCAACATCAAAACTTTCTTTCATTTTATTTAAATGATTATAATGTATCAGTAAGATACACCTAAATTATAGAAAAACAATGATCTTATTCTAAAAAAGCCAAAAGGGACATGAGAGCGACTCCGAGAATTATAAAGATTAGTTGCAAAAGAGAATGGGAAAGTTTTTGATCGTGGCGATGAAGCTCGGGAATTAGATCGCTGGCTGACAAATAAATGAAAGCACCGGCAGTGATTGGAAGTAAATATAGAGATAAAGAGGAAATTTTAGAGCCCAAAAAGAAAAATAAAAAGACACCTAAAAAAGCTGAAGTGGCAGTAAATAAATTATATAAAACAGCTTTTTTGGCTGATAATCCACCATGAATTAAAATAGCAAAATCGCCTATTTCTTGGGGAATTTCATGAAGAAGAACGGCAATGCTGGTAACGATTCCCAATTTAAAATTGACGGCAAAACTGGCCGCAATGAGCATACCATCAATTAGATTATGAATGGTGTCTCCGACAGTATTTAAAACAATAAGATGTTTACTTTCATTACAATTAATTTCATGACAATGATGCCAACGAAGAATTTTTTCCAAAACAAAAAAAAGTAATAAACCGACGATAGTTAGAAAAGAAACAGTTAAGGAATTTAGTGATTGAAAAGCTTCGGGCAAAAGATGAATAAAAGTGTCCCCTAAAAGAGCACCAATGGCAAAACTAACAAGAAGAAGATTTATTTTTTGACTAGTTTTTTTATTTAAAAAAAATAAAGCAATGCCAGAAAGGGAAACTAAACTGACAATTAAAACTGCTAGAAGAGATAAATATAAAGATTGCATGAATTTAATTAAAACCCTCTGCCCTTCGGGCATCTCCCTTGACAGGGCGACTTTCTTTAATTTCTAATAATTAATTATAGCCAAGAGATGAATATTTAGGGTATGATATATATGTGAGTCTTGAAGATATAAAATCACCGTTACCACCAAGAAAAGTGGTTTTTAAAACGGAAACAGAAAACGAAAATATTGAACAGAGTATTCCTTTGGTTAATGATCAAACGAGTGAGGCACCAACAAATATTTCTCAAAGTGTTCCACCTATTAATGTTCCAATAGTTAAAAAGAGTCATAAAAAACTATTTATATTGATGGGATCAGGAATAATATTTTTTATAATAGCAATTATTGTTTTTAATCTTATTAAAGGAAGTGATTCTAGTAAACTTGTTACTTTGAATTATTGGGGGTTGTGGGAAGACGAAAGTGTGATGAATGGAATAATTGCCGATTTTGAAAGCAAAAATCCAAACATAAAAATAAATTATAAAAGAAACCAATTAAATGGTTATGCTGGAAGACTTAATGGCAGATTAGCTAAAAGCGGAGAAACTGAAGATGTTCCAGATATTTTTAGAATCCATAATACTTGGTTGCCTATGTTTAGGGACAATTTAGCTGCTGTTCCTACTGAAGTGGTCACAGCTATTGGACTAGAAAATGACTTTTTTGATGTTTATAAAAGCGATTTAAAAGAAAATGGTCAATATTTATCAGTGCCACTGATGTATGACGGATTAGTGATGTTCTATAACCCTTCCTTGTTAGAGAAAGCTCAAGTTAAGGTTCCTAATAATTGGTGGGATTTGAAAAAATCGGCTGTTAAAATAACTGAAAGAGACGCTGATGGAAAAATTAAAGTGGCTGGAGCAGCAATCGGAACAGTGGAAAATGTGGATCATTGGAGTGATATTGTGGGTTTGATGATGAAACAAAACGGAGTTGATTTAAACACTTTATCTGCTGATAATGAAAAAAAATTAAAAGATGTATTAGATTTTTATACTTTATTTAAAACTAGTGACAAGGTTTGGGATGAAAGTTTGCCTAATTCAACTCAATATTTTGCTAGTGGAAATCTTGGTTTTTATTTTGGGCCTTCATGGAGAATTTTTGATATTCAAACCTTAAATCCTAATTTAGATTTTCAAGTGACTAGTTTACCTCAACTACCAACAAATGCATCAACCCCAACTGACAAAATTGGAGCAGAGGCTGAATTAACAAATATTCACTGGTCGACTTATTGGACAGAGGGAATAAATAACAAAAGTAAATATCAGAAAGAAGCTTGGAAATTTTTGGAATATTTATCTTCAACTGAAGGATTGGAAAAAATGTATCAAGCCGATTCTTTAATTAGAAGTTTTGGACAAATTTATCCTCGAAAAAGTATGGTGGAAAAAATAAGCAGTAATACTAAAATTAAGCCTTTTGTAGATACAGCTAATAATGCCAGTAGTTGGTATTTGGCTTCAAATACTGGTGATGATGGGGTTAATACAGAAATGCAAAAATATTTTGGTGATGCAATAAATGGTATTAATTTAAAAAATGAAAAGAGTGAAGATGTTGTTAAAACTTTGATTAGTGGAATTAGTCAATTAAAACAAAAATATGGTTTGGTTAAATAATTAAAAATTAATAATGATATTAGTTAATTTTAAAATTTATAAAGAAACGTTTGGAGATGGGGCTTTGAAAATGGCAGAGATTTGCCAAAAAGTGATGAAAAAAACTGGGGTTAAAATTATTCCAATAGTCTCGGCATTAGATGCTGTTAGAATTAAAGAAAAACTGGGAATTGATGTATATTTGCAAGCAGTCGATAGTGTTAATGATGGAGCTAAAACAGGATTTATTTCCCCTTTCCAAGCCAAAGAATTAAAAATAGAAGGGACATTAATAAACCATTCTGAGCATAAAATAAAACCCGGTTCAATTAAAAATATATTAAAAAATTGGCCAAAAGGTTTTAAATCGGTGGTTTGCGTTAGTACCCTTGGGCAAGCTGATGGTTGGGCAAAAAATATTAAACCTGACATGATTGCTTACGAACCAAAAGAATTTATTGGCAATAGTGAAAAATCGGTAGCCAGTGAAAAACCAGAAATAATTAAAAAAATAGTGGAAAAATATGGCAAAATACCGGTTTTAGTGGGAGCTGGAATACACTCAAAAGAAGATGTGTCGGTTAGTTTGAAACTTGGAGCAAAAGGAATATTAATTTCTTCATTTATTATTAAAGCTAAAGACCCAGAAAAGGAGCTAAACGAGATAACTTTGGCCTTTTAATGCTATAATTCTTCTACATATATGGCATCAATAGATAATCTCTTAGTTTCCCTTTTAGTTGACGAAGTTGTTGGCGGATTTATAGTAACCGTTCCACCAGGTCACGTTGGCTGTATTTATAGTATTTTTAGAGGAGTTTTGAAAAATGTTTGGCACCCAGGAATGCATTTTAAAGTACCTCTAATTCACCGAGTAAAATTGTTTAATGCTCAATTAATAGAATATACTGTGTCTAAAGATATTATCTTGAAAGACAATAAAGAGATAATGGGTGATGAAGTGATTAATGCAGTAACTTCTGATAATAAATTTGTGGCAGTAGAAGCAACAGTTTTAATCAAACTCGATACTGAAAAATTGCCTGAAATTTGGCAAAATATTGGTGAAAATTTTGTTTCAAAAGTGGTTAGACCAGTAACTCGAAGCCGAATTAGAAAAGTTTTAACCAATCATACTTTAATAAAAGCTTTGTCGACTGATAGAAGTATTATTGAAGATGAGGTAAAACAAGAATTGATTGATTCTTTGGCTCAACATGGATTACATGTCGATAATTTTTATCTAAGCTCTTTGACCCCATTTGAAGGAATGCAACAAATGGATCAAAATAATACGTCGACTGAAGAAGAAGTTATCCAGCCGATAGAGTCAAATACCAACAGTGTAATGGGGACAAGGTTTTAAGAGTGTTTTGAGCAGAAGAAAGAGTCGATTGAGTCGTGGAAACATCGTCAAAAAGAATAAAATTTTTATGTTTTATTTTTCCTATATTTGGGTTTAAAGAGAAGATATTGACGACATTTTTTGTTCTATCTTTGGTATTTTTTAGTCTGGCTTGAGGCATAGTCTCTTGATGACGAATAATAATCTCATCTGAGAAATCTAAAGACAATTTTGAGGCGATTTTTTGAGCTAAAAGTTGGGATTGATTAAAACCGCGCCAATTTTGACGAGAAGGATGAAGAGGAATGGGAATTAAAATGAAATTATTTTGCTGCCAATATTTAATTAGATTGGGAAAGTCTGATTTTAGGGTTTTAACAATGAAATTGACTAGAATATCAATATTATCGGAAACAAAGTGGTATTTTAAATCAATTATGGCCGATTTTATGGCTGAATCGTATTTAAAAAGACTAAGACCACCGTCGAAACCGTTTTGGGGTGCTTTAGTGTTTAAAACATGAATATTTTTTTGGCATTTGGGGCATAAATAATCCCCTTTTTGACCACAACCGTAGCAGATTTTAGGGAAGATTAGATCGAGAAAGAGTGACATTATTAATGATACTATTAAAATTCTTCGTTACGTATTTTTTTCTTTGCGTGAATACTGGCGTGTTCAAAGCACGAAAAAATACATAACTTCAAAATTTTTAATATCATTAAACTTGAAAAATGGCGGAAAAATGCTATAATATTAGCCTCTGGAGATGTATTGCATTGACGGAGTTAGAACTTTAAAAAACTGCAAGCCGACTTTGATTCATGAGTCGTTAAACAGAGTCAAAACAAATATGCCAAAAATACTTTTGGTGTCAAATTAACCGAAGTTGCAAACGCCTTCACTGGTGCTTTCGCTCCTAAAGTTAACGCTTACGCTTTAGCATAAGCAGACCATTTTTTAGTTTTCCATTCTGGAGAGAATTAGAAAGTGTTAACTGAACCAGAACGCTGTTATTAGAATCTCGACTTTCTAATGATTTAAGAGAGGGGTAACTCCCTCAATAATCGACATTTCAACACTTTTCGTTTACTTTAGTTGTTGGAAGTGTAGGATAAAGTATTTTAAGCTTGTAGACGTTTTTTACAGTCGACTTTCGGACCTCGGTTCGTTGCCGAGCATCTCCTCAAATCCCTCTCCCTCCGAAATTTAGGAGGGTATCTCCCTTTGATGAAAGGGAGAAATTAAACTTTAATGGTTTTAGCGATTTCTTTGGCTTTGATTTTTTCTCTTTTTTCATATTTTCTCATTTTGCGGCCGACACCGATTTCAACCTTAAACCATTTACCTTTTAGAAAAAGAGAGATGGGAATGAGCATGTATTTTTGGTTGCGAAAACTGGTTATTTTGGCGATTTCTTTTTGAGATAATAAAAGTTTTCTTTCGCCAGTGGTGTCGATTTCTTGACCTTGAGAATATTTATATAGAGGAATTTTTAGATTAAAAAGAACTGGTTGTCCATTTTGAATTTCAATTTTAGAATTGGCAAATTGAGGAACTTGGGTGCGCAAAGATTTGGCGTCAGAACCTGTTAAGGCAATGCCGGCTTCAAATTTGGCGATAAATTCGTAATCACGTGATTCTTTGTTGAAATGCTTCACAATGTATTCTATCAAATCCACCCATAATTTAGGGCGAGTCATGCATCGCCCCTACAAAAAATTTTTAAAATTTTATGGAATAGATTTTTTGGTCGGAACAGAGAATATAAATTAAATTATTGGCTTCGTTAAAAGCAATGTCGTTGATTTTTAGATCACCAAGATTTTTTTTGGAAAGTAATTCCCCTGATTTTTGATAAAGATAGATAATATTATTATCGTCAACAAAGGTTAAAAGTTCTTTTTTTTGAGTGACATCTAAATTACTGGTTACAGTAAATTGAGACACTTGGCTTGGTTTAAATTCGGATTTAATTCCAGTTAAATAAGGAGTGATTGAACCATTTTGATACAAGACCCAAACTTTACCATTAATAGAAAGAGAAACAGCTCCAAGTTCTAGTTTGGCATCATTTTTTAACCAATTTTGGGCTTTGGAAAAACCAGTGGCGTTGGGATTGAATTTCCAAATGACTTGGTTACTAGAATCGAGAACATAGGCAGCTCCATTCCAAAATTTAAAATCAATGGCTTTGACATCAGTCAAATCGATTTTTGAAGTAACGGCCTCTTTTTCAACTAAACTTATAGATTCTTTGTTCATTAAATAGAGATTAGTTTTATCAAAACTTATGTTTAAAGCATTTTTTATCTTTTCGGAAATTAAAATATTTTTTGTTGATTTATTATTAATATCGTAATAATCGAGGCGACCATTTTGAGGATCTAAAAGATAAATTTTATTATTATTAAAAATTAATTTCTCAAAATTAGCGGAAGCAATAGTATTTTTGGTGTCGTAGAGCAAATCTGGAGCTGGTGTTTTTGTAGAGCCGGTTTGAGATAGAATATTTTTTAATTGAGAATCATAGGACAAAACATCTTCTTGATGAATTTTTAAAACCAACATTTTTTCAACTGTTTGTTGAGCAACAGTCGCCGCTTCACGAGCACTGTCGATATTTAAATTTTTAGTTTTATTGATGTTGGTAATTTGGGTTTCAATTTCAGTTTTTAAAGATTGATATTGATTTTCGATTTTTTGAGCTTTACTCTTTCGAATCCCAAAGTAAAGGCTAAAAAAGAGAACCAAGATTAGAATTATTCCAAATAAAATACTTAGTTTTTTTCTTTTATTGGTTTCTTTGGTTTCATGATGAGAAACAAAAACTGAGTTTGATTTCTTAAATTTTTTTAAAAATTGAGAAATTTTAGAAATATTTAAAACTGGTTTTTCTGAAATAATAGGTTCGGAAATAACGTTTTGGGGAGATTCTTGAACTGTTAATATTTCTGAATCTTCTGATTCTATCTCAATAAAAGCAGCGGCCAAATTAGATTGTAGATCGTTGATCGTAGATGGTAAGGCATAGATGGCGGAAAGAAAATTTTCTTCAATATTTTGAACTTTTAGATCTGATAAAAATAATTTTATTTTTGCCCAAGTAACTTTTTCATAAAAAGAATTAGTTAAAAGAAAAATTCGATCTTGAATCTTAATAGAACCAAAAAGGGTTTCAACTTGATTATTGTTACCATTTAAAAGAATACTAATTTGGTTGTGACGCTTGAAAATAATTTTTGAATTGCCAAAAGCGGCTAAGTAAAGTTGGTTATCGAGAATAACGGCGGCAGTAAAATCAATTTTATAGTCGGAGTAGAGAGGATTCTTTACAACAGAATCAACTGATTGTCCAAGATTAGAAAGAACACTTAAATCATTTTCTGAATTAAAATAAGTTTGATTGAATTCGTAGACAATATCATGACCAATTGAATTCAATTCCTTTTCTTCATTAGAATTTATATTGATTAAAGCAAAGAGATGACCCTTGGTGGATTTTAAGTTTTGATCGTCAGGGTCATTTTCCCAATAACGAGACCAGGATTTTGATTCTGAATTGCCACTGAAAGAACGACAAATGAAGTGCATCAATTAATGATACTACAATCCGAACATAGTTAAGGTTAGGAAGATGGAAAAACCAAGATGAAGATAGGAAAATATAACCAAAATTGGGTTAAATTTATCGGTGACGCTTTTTGACATGGAAGTGACTTGTTTAACTACAATTAAGGCAAAAACAAGATATAAAATAGAAGAAAGTATGAAAAATCCTTTAGTAAAAATAAAAAAATAACCTTCCATTCCCTTTGGCGTTAAAAAGTTATCCATTGTCTTGTTCTCCTTTTTTTTGTTCTTCTAAATCACGAAGCTCTTTTAATAGTTTAATTATTTTTTCAGGATTGGGAACTCTTTCAAAATTTATTTGGTTTTTTTCGGAGGCGGTTTGAATTAAAACATCACCAAAGTTAAAAAAGGTTCCAAAAACTCCACGAACAGAAGAAGAAACATCTTGAATCATATTAAGATTGGCAGTGGCAAAATGTTTGTTTAATAAATTGTTAAAATCAATATCAACAACTCGATGGTTAGTAACTAAAAACAGGTTAAAATACCATGATAAAAATCTTTCAAAAGCATAAATAAAAGTTATTATGTACCAAAAAAGAAGGGCAGAAAGTTGATATTGAACGGGGAAAAAATTTAAAAAGCTAAAATATTTAAAAAAAATAGGAACAAAAAGCATTAAAGTGGCTAAAATAACCCAAGAAAGATTGTTAATCCAATGAGGACGAGCAGCTAAATAAATTTCTTCTGCTTCATCTTGTTCGGAAAAGGTTAATACTTTTGGGTGAACTAAAAAAGCGGAAAAAGGACTCTTGGTGTGACCAAGAATGTCGTGGAAACTGTAATCAAAATCTTGATTAATAATCGGTTTAGTTTCTTCAATTGGAATTTCTTTTTTTTCTAGTTTTTTTTCTTTGATTGATTTGGAGACAACAATCTCATCATCGGGGGCAATAGTGTCTAAATCTTTTGAACGATTCATGCTTTATTTTAACATGGAACAAACCCTCTGTCTTTCGAACATCTCCTTTAAAATCAAAATCCACCCCTACCCCTCCTTTGACAAAAAAAGGATAATTTTATCGTTTTTCGACATTAAAAAGAGGGCCAACAATGGAAATATTGGCTGGAGCTCGGGCATTGAAATAACTTTTGAAAGTGGAACCATCAAAATTGACTGAACCACCGTCTCCAGAAAGAGAAATTTGAGTGGTGCGACCAGTGCCTTTATCCCAAGAGACAGAAACAGAAGTAATGTTAGTGTATGGAGTGACTCCTCGACTTTTTAATTCTTCTCGTACTTTATCAATACTCCAACCTCCTTGATCTGGAGGTAAAAGGTTATTGTTGATCGAGCTATCTCTTTGAGATAAAAGAATGGAATTAACAATATCAGCAACCTCGCTTGGTTTTAACCAAGCTGATTTATTATATTCTTTACGATAACCCTGGGCAGCATAAAAACAAGGAGAATCTTTATCGTAAGCTTTATTTTGTAAATCTTCAAAAGAATTAACATCACCAGAAGTATCACGAGTATTTTTTGTCCAACCAGTTGATTTCCAACCAATATCAGACGAAGTATAAGTATAACCACCAGCAGTGGAAGCAAACCAAGCCGTCACAACTTGACCACCTTGAACTAAAACTTCACCCTCAGTGGCCTTAACAGCCTGCTCCCAAGCGCCTCCTTTGTTCTCATCTTTAAATACTTGACAAGCTTGAGTAGTACAAATCGATTTAGCTCCATTGTCGGTGTAAGCTAATGCGTATGAACGAGCAGCAACAGCTTGGGCTTTTAAAGCTTCAATGGGCCAACTGTTTGGTACTTCATAAATTCCAAGTAAATATTGTTCAAGAGGACGATCTATGGTTCTTCCTCCACCCATATTAATGTGAAGAGTTACATTTGATTTTTTTTCAATAGAAACATTATTGAAATAGGCATTTAAAATATCTTTGTAATTTTGGCCAGCATTGGCCCTGCCATAGGCTCCATATTGATTTAGACCAACATGATGAGGAATACCATAAGTAAAAAAGGCAAAACCAGCACCAAAACCTGGATCAATTTTACGATCGTCGGTACACATCATATTTCCACCACTACCGACACTAGTGGGAAGATTTAGGCTAGCTAATTTTTGAGCTTCAAGAGCTTTTTGTTTGGCAGACAATTCAGCTTTATATGTTTCGGCTTTTTTAATTTCAGTGGCTAAAAAACCAAAACGAGATTCGAGGTCTTTTTTAATTTTAGCTAATTTAACTTTTTCAGCCTCGAGCTTGGTTTTGTTATCACTAAGAATTTTTATCTCAGAACCATATTGAGTAATAGTGTCTTTATCTTGAGAAATAATGGATTGATACCAAGCATATTGTTGGAATAAAGAACCACTTTCATTTTCGGAAAAAAATATCATAAAAGAATTAAATTTTTTACTATTTTTATAGTAACGTTTGACCCGTTCTGAAAGTAAAAGTTTTTGAACTTCTAAATCTGATTCCTTTTCAACTAATTGTTGAGCAAGATAAACTGCTTGTTTTTCAATTTGAGTGATTTGAGATTTAGCAGAAGTTATTTTAGATTGAAGGCCTGTTGACTCTTTCCTTAGAGGAGAAATGGCATTTTCTAAATCGGCAATTTGTTTGGTAATATTTGCAATATCGTCATCAATACTGGCAAAAATAAAACCCACCTTCCTTACGGGCACACTCCCTTGAAAAAGGAAGACTAAAAACAGGAAAAAAATTAATATTTTTTTGGGCTTTAAATACACAGATTAATTTTAACATTTGATATACTACAAATATGGTTATAAGAAAAAGATGGTTGTCATTGGGGGTATTTTTGACAAGTTTTGGCTTTTTATTTAAAAAATCAGTTTTGGCTTATGATCCTTTTAATGGTTGCAGCAACAACGATATAAATACAGCTTTGGGATGTATTCCAACTACGGTTGAATTATTTATACCTTGGTTATTGAAATGGTTGTTTGGAATTGCTGGTGGAATTGCTTTTTTACTGATGGTTTATGGATTTATATTAATATCGACTTCTGGTGGAGATGAAAAGAAGGTTGCGGGTGCTAAAGAAACAATAACGTCGGCAGTTGTCGGCCTTTTGGTTTGTATTTTTGCAATATTTATTTTAAGATTAGTGGCAGTTAATATTTTACATATTCCAGGAATAAATTAAATGAATTTACCAACTTACGCAGGAACTGGTTTTAAATTTGAAAATGCAACCATTGGAGAAATAATTGGAAAGTTATTACCTTATATATATGTGTTAGCAGGTCTAGTCCTACTTTTAATGTTGATTGCTGGTGGAATTGGTTTGATGACTTCGGCTGGAAATCCTGACAAAACAAAGGCCGCTTCTGGAAAAATAACTGGGGCCTTAATTGGTTTTTTAATTATTTTTGTGTCTTATTTTGCAGCTAAAATTGTAGAAATAGTGCTTGGTGTGAAGTTTATGTAATTATCTGCCCATGCGGCGATCACGTTGTTGATACCAGTAGATAGCTTTTTCTAATTCTTTTGGAGTGAAATCTGGCCAAAGAATGTCTGTAAAAAAAAGTTCGGCATAAGACATTTGCCATAAAAGAAAATTGGATAACCTAAACTCACCACCTGGACGAATGATTAAATCTGGATCTGGCTGACCAGTTGTATAGAGATATTTAGAAACTAATTCTTCATTAACCTCTGAAGGTTTAATTTCATCTTTTATTATATTTTGAATCGCATTAACGATTTCATCACGACCGCCATAATTTAGAGCAACGTTGAATTTTATTCTTTCATTGTCTAAAACAGTATTGAGAATTTTTTTAATGGCATGTTTTACTTTTAGTGGAAAAGCTTGAAAATTGCCGAGGACAAAAAATCTAATACCTGACTTTTGGTATTCTAAGCGCTTAGTTTTAACAATATGAATTAGAAGATTAAAAATTCCTTTAACTTCTTGAGCTGAACGTTTGCGCCAATTTTCAGTAGAAAGAGCATAAACAGTAATATTTTTGATACCAATATCGCGACAATAATTGACAATATTTTGAAGATTATCGGCGCCAGCTTTGTGACCTTCATTAACAGGTAGACCGTTTTTAACAGCCCAGCGACGATTACCGTCCATAATGATGGCAATGTGTTTTGGTAGTTTTTCTGGATCGATTTTTAATTTAGTAACGAATGGCAAAATATTATTTTTCATATGTTTATTTAGTCGATAAAAGACTTAAATTCATGCTCTATTATACTAATAAACCCCGCATAATGCGGGGTTTATATTAAATTAATGTTCACAACTTTGTTTAGAGTCGAACTGTTAGTACCAGAAAGCCACTCTTAAGTCTTGCGACTCTTAAATGGTCGAGATGGTCCCGGTCTTTCGACCGAGGACAAAACCTCAAAGGAGGTGATCCATCCGCACCTTCCAGTACGGATACCTTGTTACGACTTAACCCTCATCGCTGGATTCACCTTGGTCCTACAAAAATAAGACTTCAGGTACCCCCAACTTTGCTGATTTGACGGGCAGTGTGTGCAAGAGGCGAGAACGTATTCACCGCAATCTGCTGATTTGCGATTACTACCAATTCCAAGTTCATGCAGGCGAATTTCAGCCTGC
>JAQVSI010000031.1 GCA_028700625.1 Candidatus Shapirobacteria bacterium | reverse complement strand
ATTTAGCTCAAAAAAGAGGTATTACTTTTATTTCTCCTACAGAAATGGTTTATGCTGGCCAAATTGTTGGTCTTAGACCACTGGCTGGAGATTTGGAATTGAATATCTGTAAAGGTAAACAATTGACTAATATGCGATCGGCTGGAAATGATGATGGTATTGTTTTGGCCCCTGCTGTTAAATACTCAATCGAAGAATCTTTAGATTTCATCAATAATGATGAATTTATCGATGTAACACCTAAAAATATTCGTTTAAGAAAAAGACTATTAAGTAAAATTGACCGGGTTCGAGCAGAAAGAAAGAATAATTAAATAGAATTATTTAGTTTGTTCAAGGGTGGGGATTTGAGGAGTGAGGATTTTTTCCCATTTAATTTGACTTAGGGTGTTTTCCATCCAAGTGGAAATTGATTTAGTGAAATTAAATTGAGAAAAAATATAAACTAAGACTAAGGTGATAATGGCAGTACCAAAAATAGTGCCTAAAGAACGAGTGATACCTCCAATAAAATTTAACCAGCCAAATCTCGATAGTTTGGTAAATTTTTCAATTTTTTGATTAATATTTTTTAGTTCAGTTAAAATTTCTTGATTTTGATCCATATTATTTAATTGAATTTTTAATTAATTCTGCAATTTTAGTCATTTCTTCTGAAGAAATTTGTTTACTATTATTTGGATTTATACCGCCAATATGACCATCGTTTTCAAATTTAGGAATTAAATGAATGTGAGCATGAGAAACACCTAACCCATAAACAACTTTGGAAACAATTATCGGATTTAAAACTTTTTGAATTACTTTAGATAACTTTCTAGCTAATTGCCAATATTCATCATAATTATCAACATCATCAACCCATTGAAAATGTTTTTTGGGAATTAAGAGAGTGTGACCAAGATTTAAAGGTTTAATATCTAAAAAAGCCAAAAAGTTATCGTCTTCATAAACTTTATGGCAAGAAATCTCCCCTTTTATTATTTTACAAAAAATACAATCATCCATTTTTATATCTTATCAATTTTTGGATAGACTTGGCAAATGGTGGCGATGACCAAATCTTTGGCTTTGGGAAGAGAAATATCATTTAAAGTGACACCGGCAGCAGTTTTATGGCCACCACCACCAAGAGATGTGGAAATTTTAGTCAAGTCATATTTATTATAATCTCTGGTTCTGAAGCTAATTTTTATTAAATTTGGTTGAGCTTCAATCATACTAATGCCTATTTCCCAACCAACCACTGACTTAACATAATTGGCAATATCGGAACCATTAACAACATTGTTACTAATATTATTTTTTTCAATAGTTTTAAAATCTATGGAGGCAATGGCAACTTTTCCTGAAATGTGAGTAGAAATTGAACCAAGCATTAAAGATAAAAATTTAAGACGATCTGGCTGGTCATTATTTTCGATCTCGAAAATTATTTTGTTAAAATCGGGATAAATTTTTGTGAGATTGGCAGCTGATAAAAAAGTTTTATAATTAGTGTTGAAATATTTAAAACCGCCAGTATCAGTATAGAGACCAATAAATAAACAAATGGCAATTGATTTTGAAAAATTAATTTTTTCTGATTCTAGAAAATCATAAACTAATTGACAAGTTGCAGGTGCATTTTTATCAATTAAATTGATGTCAGCAAATTTTAAATTGCTGGCATGGTGATCGATAACAATAGTTTTTAAAGTCTTAGGAATAACAATATTGCCTTGTTTTGATATTTGTTTTTCATTAGAAATGTCGGCAATAATAAATAAATCGTAATCTTCTGGATTAATTTTAAAGAAATTTCGAGGCACAATTTTACCAGACCCTGGCATGGATAAAAATCTATTTGGAAATTCTGAGTCACCACCAAGAAGGGTAACTTTTTTGCCCATTTTAGTTAGGATATGGTATAGGGCTAGGTTACTGCCGATAGAGTCACCATCTGGACTTGGGTGAAGAGTTAGCAAAATATTTTTAGCTTTTTTAATCTCTGTCCAAATTTTTTTGTAAATTAATTTTTTAATCATAATTAGCCGAATTTTGGATAACAACATTTTTTATATTTTTTTCCAGAACCGCAAGGACAAGGATCGTTTCTACCGACAACTTGATCATTTTGAATAGTAACTTGTTTTGGTGGTAATTCTATGTCTTCCTCTTTTGGATTTTCAGACATTGAATCCCCCCTCCCTTCGATAACATTTTTGGGAATTAAATTTGGATCGGTAACTGGCTCTAATCTGAATAATTTACGAACTAAATTATATTCAAATTGAGACATAAGTTTTTGAAACATTTCATAACCTTCTTTTCGATATTCAATTAAAGGATCTTTTTGAGCATAGCCGCGAAGACGAACACCATCGCGAAGATCATCTAGAGCTGTTAAGTGTTCAACCCAAAGAGGATCAAGAGTAGAAATTATAGAATAAGTAAGAACACTGTTGGCTAGATCTTTGCCAAAATAATCAACTCGTTGTTGCCATTGATCGATTAGTAATTTAAATAAAAATTCTTGAGGATTGTCGGTTTTTTCTAGTTGCTTTTTAAATTCACCACGTTGTCGAGGATCTAGAGGAAGAATTTCAGCAAATTCTAAAATTACTTTTTCAAAATCAATTTTTTCAGTTTCGTAGACAGTATTTAAAGAAATAATTAAATTGATTTGAGTTTCAATGTTTTTAAAAATAATTTCTTTATTTTTTTCAGGATTTTCTTTTTGATTTAAAAGAGCAGAGTCTCGTAATTGATAAACAATTTTTCGTTGTTTATTAATGACATCATCATATTCGACTAAATTTTTACGAGCGTCGAAATTATAACCTTCAACTTTAACTTGAATTTGCTCTATGACTCGAGAAACCAAAGGATGGGTTAGTGGTATATCTTCTGGCATATTAAAGCGGCCCATGAGAGAACTAATTTTTTCACCACCGAAGACTCTCATTAAATCATCATCAAGAGCGACATAGAATTGAGAAAAACCAGGATCACCTTGACGACCAGCACGACCACGAAGTTGGTTGTCTATACGACGAGATTCGTGACGCTCGGTGCCAATAACACAAAGACCACCAAGACTGACAACTTCATCATGTTCTTTTTGCCAAAGTTTTTTGTCGACACCATCTTTTGGACCACCAAGAATAATATCGACACCTCGACCAGCCATATTGGTAGCAACAGTGATAGCTCCTTTTTTACCAGCCTTAGAAATAATTTCGGCTTCAGATCGGTGATTCTTGGCATTTAAAACCTGATGAGGAAGACCTTTCTTTTTAAGTAAAGAAGAAATTGTTTGGTTTTTATCAATAGAAGTGGTTCCAATTAAAACTGGTTGACCAAGTTTGTATTTTTCTTCGATAAAATTAGCAACAGCAGTATATTTTGATCTTTGAGATTTGAAAATTAAATCATTTTGATCATCTCTTTTTTTATCTCTGTGAGTCGGAATAGAAATAACATCGAGATTGTATATCTTTTTAAATTCTTCAGCTTCGGTGGCAGCGGTACCAGTCATTCCGGCTAATTTTTGATAAAGACGAAAATAATTTTGAAAAGTAATAGTGGCCCAAGTTTGAGATTCTTGTTGAACATTAACTCCCTCTTTGGCTTCGACAGCCTGATGCAGACCATCTGACCAGCGACGACCATTCATCATACGTCCAGTGAATTCATCAACAATAATTATTTCACCATCTTTGACTACATAATCTTTATCTCTATGAAAAATAGCCTGGGCTTTGATGGCATTTTCTATATAATGAATAGTTTCGAAAGATTCTTCATATAAATTTGTAAAACCAAGAACTTTTTCAACTTTACGAATACCATATTCTGAAAGAGTGGCTGATCTTGATTTTTCATCGATGACATAATCTGTTGATTGAAGATCTGAGGCAACTTTGGCAAATTTATAATATTTATCAACTGGTTGGTTGTTTGGGGAAGAAATAATTAAAGGAGTTCTGGCTTCATCAATTAATACAAAGTCGACTTCATCAACAATGGCAAAATTATGAGGACGTTGAACAACTCTATCTTGATCTGGGGCCATATGGTCACGAAGATAATCAAAGCCAAATTCATTATTGGTTCCATAGGTTATGTCGGCAAGATAAGCTTCTTGTCTGGTGACAGGCCTTAGATGGGCCAAACGATCATCAACAGTCTCGCTTGGATCAGTGTAATCGAGATCTAAGATAAAAGATTGTTCATTGACAATACAGGAAGTGGAAATACCTAAAAATTTAAGGGCTTTTGGATACCAACCAGCACCCACACGGGTTAAATAATCATTAGGAGTAACAATATGGACACCTTTTTCAGTTAAAGCGTTTAAATAGGCCGGAAAAACAACAGAGTGAGTTTTTCCTTCACCAGTTTTTTGTTCAGCAATAGCACCTTGATGAAGAGTAATAGCAGCCATAAGTTGAACGTCGTAAGCTCGTTCGCCAATAACTCGATTAATAGCTTCTCTAACTACAGCAAAAGCCTCGGGTAAAATATCGTCGAGAGTTTTTCCTTCTTTTAATAATTCTTTGAAATAGACACTTTTTTGAGAAAGTTGATTGTCGTCTAATTTGGAAATTTCAACTTCGAAGTCATTAATTTTTTGAATAATTGGCTTATACGAATTAATGCGGCGAATATCTTCATCAAATAAATTTTTGAGTAACTTAAACATACTGGTAATTATATCTTAAAAAAACACCTTCTGGACCTTTCTTATCAAAAGAAAAGAGAGGCCCAGATGGGGTGGCTCCTCTAGCTATTTTGGGGCCTAATTATTTCAAAACCACAAAGTGGTTGTAAAACTTTAGGAATTTTAATGGATCCGTCGGCTTGTTGATGATTTTCAATAATGGCTAAAACGGCACGATCGGTAACAAGGGTGGCATTAAGAATGTGGACTAATTCATTTTTGCCGTCGATTTTGACTTTAGTGTTTAAACGACGAGCTTGATAGTCTCCGCAATTACTACAAGATTGAGTTTCACGGTATTGATTTTGACCAGGGAACCAAGTGTTAATGTCGTACATGCGACGATTTGGTTGAGGTAAATCGCCAGTGCAAGCTTTGACAATTTGATAAGGCAATTCTAATTCTTGCATTAATTCTTCTTCGTTGGCTAACATTTCCAGACACATAGCATCAGAAATTTTGTAATCTGGCAGGGTGAAAATATTC